>PXBQ01000104.1 GCA_003566875.1 Spirochaetaceae bacterium
CGTCGTCGCGATCTCGACAACCTTGGGTGCTCGGGCCGGGCTACTCGTGCGCGATCGGCGCGGGCTCGAGCAGGCTCGCACCGTCGACACCGTGATTTTCGACAAAACCGGAACGCTGACGCTCGGAGAGTTCCGCGTCGTGAAGCTCACGGTAGCAGAGGGGCAGAACGAGGACGAGATGCTCAGCATCGCCTCCGGCGTGGAGTCCGAGTCCGAGCACCCGATCGCCCGAGGGATCGTAAAGACAGCGGAAGACCGGGGCGTGGAGAAACCTTCGCCGGAAGGTTTCCGGGCGATCACCGGGAAGGGCGTGGCGGCGTCGATCGGCGGCGTTGAGTACCAAGTGGGTGGACCGGCGCTGCTGAAAACAAACGATGTGGATGTTCCCGCTTCGCTACGGGAAGCGGCAGAGACTGCCGCCGCGCGCGGGCAGGCGGCGATTTATCTGCTCCGGGACGCCGAGGCGCTCGCCGTGTTCGCGGTCGCCGACGCGATTCGCGAAGAGAGCCGCGAGGCGATCCGCGCGCTGCGCGAGCGGGGAATCGATGTCGCGATGTTAACCGGCGACGCGACGGCGGTCGCTCATGCGGTCGCGGAGGAGCTGGGGATCGAGACGGTGTTTGCCGAAGTCCTACCGGAGAACAAGGCGGCGAAGGTCCGCGAGCTCCAGGAGCAGGGGAAAAAGGTCGCGATGGTCGGCGACGGTGTGAACGACGCGCCGGCGCTCTCGACCGCCGACATCGGAATCGCGATCGGGGCGGGAACCGACGTCGCGGTCGAGGCCGGGCATATCGTCCTCGTGCGCTCCGATCCGCGGGACATTCCCCGGATCGTGACTCTCTCGCGCGCGACGTACCGGAAGATGCTCCAGAACCTCTGGTGGGCCGCCGGCTACAACATCATCGCGATTCCACTGGCGGCGGGTGCACTGGCGGCGTGGGGAATCCTGCTCACGCCCGCGGTCGGCGCGGTGCTCATGTCGGCGAGCACCGTAATCGTCGCGATCAACGCGCAGTTCCTGAGACGGGTCAAGCTGTGATCCGGGCGTAGCCCATCATCCCGTCCAGCGGTCCGGCAGCCCTACCCCACGCGCAACGCGACGACCGCTCGCGGTGGCATCCGGACCGTGATCGTACTTCCCCCGAGTTTCGAGGGTTCTGTACCCCGGAGTTCGCCAGAACATCGTCAATCCACGCAAAGGAGTGAGTACCGTGAACAAACCGCGAATCTATACGATGAGTTTCGCAAGCGTCTATCCCCACTACGTCACGAAGGCGGAGCGAAAAGGGCGTACGCAGTCCGAGGTCGATGAGATCATCCGCTGGTTGACCGGATACAACCAGGATGAGTTGCAGCTTCAACTCGAAAAACAGAACGACTTCGAGACCTTTTTCGCCGAAGCTCCCCGGCTGAACCCGTTACGGAAATCGATCAAGGGCGTGATCTGCGGGGTTCGGGTGGAAGAAATCGAAGAACCGACGATGCAAGAGATCCGCTACATGGATAAGCTGATCGACGAGCTGGCGAAGGGAAAGGCTATGGCGAAGATTCTGCGGGAGTAAGAGTCGCGCGCGTATCGAGGTAGATCACGGCCGCTCACCGCAAATACGCCTTGCCGATATTTCTTCCATCACCGTGAACCATCATCCAGAACTTGGTGAATCTCACGGTGGGTGGGTACCAGATCTCGTTCACGCGTCCGTCGGGCTCAACGGCAATCGTCTTCAAACCGACGTAGTTGATGCAGGCTCGTATTCTGTTCTCGTGCGTGTAGTCGCGCACGATCTCGACCGCGTCTTTCTCGGGCGTGCCCGGAGGAAAGGCGATGCTCTGGTGTATGCAGAAATAAATGCGGACCGTCGCGTACTCAGGGTACAGGTCGATAGTGTCCTTGGTATACAGGAACTCCTGCATATCGAGTTCACTGCAGAAACCGATCGTATCACGATCGGCCGCGACTGCGTCCAGGTACTTGAGAGGGATGTTTCTGTTTAGATTGTCGAACTCCTTTCTATGTTGCGTGAACTTCTCGAAGTGGACGTACCCGGCTTTTCTCATGACATCGTGACGGTCGAGACATGCCGCGGATTTCTGTTTCACGTACGCCTTCGTGTGGCGGAACCTCTCGTACTCACCGATGGTGTTGATGCCGTTAGCGGAAAAGAAGGGAATCTCTCTCACGTCTGTCCTCCGTTTTAGCGTGTTTGTTTTAAGACGCCAGCAAGTAGGGGATCAGCCCTTAAATCAACGTCTGAATTTCACCATACACTTTTTTGGATGTTTTTGTCAAGGTACCCAACGAAGCCCACGACCCGACGCGTCACCCCGACCGCGAGACCGCCCGCGCGGCGAGCAGCGCGGGAACCGTCTTTTCGGTAAGCGTGACTACGTCGCGATAGTGGGAGTTCACGTGGGCAAGCCTCCTTCGGGCGGCGCCGGTCGCGACGCGTTTTTGTCACCGAAGTTGTCGCACGTTCTCCGGGAATTTTCTACCGTGTTCCGATCGTTCGAGGTGTCGCGTTGGTTTTTTTGCCTTCACGGACAAGCGAGTAAACGGCCTCTCGGACCTGGATCGCACCGATTCAGCTTGATTTTTTGTGTTTTTTCTTCTAACTATTCCTTCGGGACCGATTCATGACAACGCGGAGGCAACGCCATGGCGCACATTCGTCCGAGAAACGTCGACGAATTGACAGGAATAACTCCTTTGATTGACGGGATGGAGGCTGCAATGGGCTTCGTACCGAACAGCTTGCTGACAATGGCTCACCTACCACAGCTCCCCGTCGCTTTCTCAATGCTCGTCGGAGTTGTCTTTGGAGCGGATCTGAAACAACAAGTCCAGATGTTGGGGCCGCTCGTTCCTCCTTCAGAGGAAACGCCGCCGCTTCCGCCGAGTCTCTTGAATCTCGTCGCTTTCGCCGTCAGCACCGCGGCCGGGAGTCGGTATTGTCAAGCACACTGCTCATTTGGAGCTCACAGGGCGGGAATCAGCGAAGAAAAACTGGGGGAGATTGATCGTTTCCAAGAGAGTGAAAGTTTCTCTGCGGCCGAACGCGCCGCTTTGGCGCTCGCGTTTGCGGCAGGCGGCATGCCAAATGAAAGCGAGACATCACACTTTGAGAATCTACGTGCCCACTTCAACGAGCGCCAGATCGTCCAACTCGTCAGTGTGATTGCGCTATTCGGCTTCCTCAATCGCTGGAACGATACGCTGGCGACCACGCTGGAACTTGAACCCGGAGCTTTTGCCACGGAAGCACTGGGCTCGATCGGCTGGGTTGCCGGCAAACACCAAACATAGGGAGTTGTTGCGAGCCGGCGAAAATCGGGTTTACGCGCTCGGTTGCGATCGGGTGTCCGCAACGCGGCTGACCTTGTATACTTGCAGCTCGGGCATCTATCGGGTTCGTTGTCATCCCCGCCGGACACAACAAGGATAAATCAAGCAACACCTAGTACGTGTTTTCTTTGTAGCGCTGCTTCTGGCCATCAGCGCCGCCATGCCGCTTCGCGCCGACGGCGCGCTCGGCGATGCCGTGCAGCTTACCGACGCGGCCGAGACGTACCGACCGGGACGGTACGTCCGCTACCTTGAGGATGCCCGCGTGACGATGACCGCGGCGGACGCGGTCGGCGTCGTGGGGTGGAACCGATCCGAGCGCACTACGCGCAATTTCGGGTTCACGTCGGCGGTGTACTGGCTCTCCTTACCGCTCCAGAACCAAACGGCCGATCCGGAGTGGTACGTCCAAGTGGCGTATCCGCTTGTCGTTGCCGTTCTTTATCGCGGGCGGCACGTTCTGGTGTCTGGTGTTCAACCGTAAGTTCCTGAACACCCCGGTGACCGCACCGCATTTCGACAAAGCGCTGGTTGGGCTGATGGCGGTCTGCGCGGTGATTGCGGTCCTTGCGTTCACCGCGCCGTACGCGGTCTCGATCCGCGTCGGGACCGTGGTAAACCTCGCGGCGTTCCTGGTGATCCTTCTCAACAGCGGCAGCGCGTTGATCCGCGGGAACCGGGCCGCTCGGATCTACTTCCCGGCGTGGGTGACGTTCCTCGGCGGTACGATGGTCTTCGCGCTCAAGTCTCTCGGCGTGCTACCGACGACGGCGTTCACCACGTGGGCCGGGTCGGCGGGCTCGGTGATCGTCGTTGTGCTGTTGTCGCTCGCGTTGGCGGATCAGTTCAACCTGATGCGCCAGGAGCGAACCGCAGCGCTCTCGGCGTTGAACGTCGCGTACGGCCGGTTCGTACCGATGGAATTTCTGGAACTGTTGAAGAAGGACAGTATTCTCGATATCAAGCTGGGCGACCAGATTCAGCGTGAGACCTCGATTCTGTTCTCGGACATACGTTCTTTCACCGCATTGTCCGAGTCGATGACGCCGGAAGAGAACTTCAACTTTCTGAACTCGTACCTCTCGCGCATCTCGCCGATTATCCGCACACACCGAGGCTTCATCGACAAGTACATCGGAGACG
>PXBQ01000423.1 GCA_003566875.1 Spirochaetaceae bacterium
CGCTGCCTCGACACGCGCGATGAGTTCCGCGGATATCTCACCGATCGTGTCGGCGTAAACGGGATTACTCTGCATCGTCTTGGGGTTGCCGCGCATGTGCATGAGAATGACCGGGACGCGTCGTTCGACGACGAGCGCCATGAGGTCAGGATCATCACGGAGCGCCGAAATGTCGTTCACGATGTCGGCACCCGCGTCGAGAGCAGCTTCCGCGACCGCGCGCTTCCTTGTGTCGATCGAGATCGGAATGTCGGATTCCGAGCGAATCGCGCGAATCACCGGCACGACGCGAGACAACTCCTCGTCCGCCTCGACGTACTCGCTTCCCGGACGGCTCGATTCGCCGCCGATATCGAGCACGTCAGCTCCGTCGGACACCATCGCACGCGCGGTCCGGACCGCATCCTCGACACCGAGCGATCGGCTCGAGACGAAGAAGGAGTCCGGTGTACAGTTAATGATACCCATTACGACAGGGGAGAACCCGAGAGGTAGCGCACGCTCGCGCGGGAGGGGAAGAATATTCATGTCGGCCTGCTGTCCCGAAAAAGTTTTCGCACCGTACCGCCGTGCACTGTATCATACACGACGGTTTGGTTCAACGCGGCGGCTATCGTTTTGATCGGGGCGCGCCGAATGCGGCCCTCATTTTGCCTTGAAAATGGGAACCATTCTCACGAACCGATAAAATCCGACCTATTTCTTACCCTTCTTCTTGTGACGATTCTTTCTGAGTTTCTTCTTTCTCTTATGCGTCGATATCTTTTTTCGCTTTCTCTTACGTCCACACGGCACGTTATGCCACTCCTTGTTTGATCTACGTTTGATCCCACGTTAATCTAAATCCGATACGTAAAATGAGCCCGTATTATGCCGGAACCCGGTTTCGATGTCAACGGGGTTTCGGGAGACAACATCACGGCGACGCGAAGACGCGAGCGGCATCGACTAGGTCGATGATCCGGTCGGTGTCGTCCGGATCAACGGTGACGATGCCGGGAAGACGCGTGAAAAACGTCCGCTGGCGCTTCGCGTACCGACGAGAGTTTCGCTCGATCGCCTGTTTTATCACCGGCATCAGCCGTGCGCGTTCGGCCGGCGGCGTTTCGAAGTAAGACGCTTCGAAGAACTCACGATACCCGATACCGCGCATCGCCGGATACTCGACCCGGCAGCCCGCAGCGAACAACCGTTCGAGCTCATCGACGAGCCCTGCGTCGAACATCGCACCGACGCGCGCGTCGATCCGGCGGTACAGCTCCGCCCTCTCCCGGTCGAGGTACACGAGAGTCCAGTCGAACTCCGCACGGGGACGATCGGGACGGCGAAAAGACGACAGTGGGCGCCCCGTCGCGATCGAGACTTCAAGCGCGCGCGCGATGCGGTACAGATCGCTCACGGCGATCCGCTGCGCGGAGACCGGGTCGCGTCGGGCAAGCTCTTCGTGCGCGCGGGCGGCACCGTTCCGAGCGATGAACTCCGCGACGTGTTTTCGGACGTCGGGGTCCGCGGGCGGAGTCTCCGGGAGACCACACACAAGAGTCCGGAAGTAGAACGCGGTGCCGCCGGACACGATCGGTATTCGACCACGCGTCTGCACATCGGCGATGACTCTCTCCGCGCGTTCGACGAACTCAGCGACGTCGAACGTCTCATGAGGATCCTTAATGTCTATGAGATGATGCGGAACCTCCGCGCGCTCGGCTGCGCCCGGCTTCGCGGTACCGATATCGAGGCCGCGATATACCTGCATCGAGTCTGCGACGATCACCTCGGCCACACCTGGGAAAAGCTCCGTCACGAGCGAGGTCTTCCCGACCCCGGTCGCGCCGCAGAGGCAGACGACGCGAGGAACGGATTTACTGCTCGATCTGGTACTCGACTTTCCCGTCAAGAATTTGCCGTATCGCGGTCGAAACAACCTTGACCTCGTCGGCCTCGAGTTCTTCGTCTCCGGTCATCGTGATCTGGAACGCTCTGCGAATCGTCGCGCACGTGAGTTCGTACACGTTACAGTCGATATCTTCGAGTTTATTGATCGGAATTGACAATTGTGTTCTCCCATCGCGGTAATGTCACACGCTGTTGTAATTTACACCGAATACGCCAGGGTGTAAAGCACACCCTTTTCACGCGGGCCGATAACTAGTAATTTAACACCGGCGCAATACGCATCTGATTACACACCACATTCATGACATGTCTGTGAGAGAAGGAGAGCGAGGATGGTAGAGGTTCGCGGCATAACCAAACGATACGGGCCGCACGTCGCAGTAAACGACGTCGGTTTTTCGATCGGCAAGGGTGAGATCGTCGGGTTTCTTGGGCCGAACGGCGCGGGAAAGTCGACGACTATGAACATCCTGACCGGGTATCTTTCTACGACCGAGGGCGAAGTCACGATCGACGGGATGCCGATTCTCGAGTACCCCGAAGATATCAAGCGCAAACTCGGGTACCTGCCGGAAAACCCGCCGTTGTACGTCGACATGACGGTCACCGAGTATCTGAAGTTTGTGGCGCAGATCAAAGGTGTGGCGAAAAAAACCGTGCCGTCGCGCATCGCCGAGGTCCTCGAGACCGTAAAAATCACCGACGTGCGCAAACGGCTCATCAAGAACCTCTCGAAAGGGTATAAACAACGCGTCGGTCTCGCGCAGGCGCTGATCGGTGACCCGGAGATCCTGATCTTCGACGAACCGACATCCGGACTCGACCCGAAACAGATCATCGAGATCCGCGACCTCATCCGTAAGCTCGGAGAAAACCACACGGTTATCTTGAGCTCGCACATCCTGCACGAGGTAAGCGCGATCTGCCGGCGCGTCATGATCATGAACCTCGGCCGGATCGTCGCCGACGGGAATCCGGATACGCTCGCGATACAGCACTCGCCGACCGGGCAGCTCATCGTCACGGTTCTCGGCGAAGGCGAGAAGGCGCGCGCGACTCTCGCGGACGTCGCCGGGGTCACGCGGGTAACCGATCGGGCGACCGAAGAAACAGGTGCGGTCGAGTTCGTGCTCGATACCGATGGGGACGTCCGTCCGAAGGTGTTTGAAGCGATGAGTAGCGCAAAACTCACATTGATACAGATGCGCGTGAACACGATGAGTCTCGAGGAATTATTCCTTCAACTGACAAGTGGCGAACAGGAGGTGCCGGCATGATCGCCGTATTCAAACGTGAGCTCAAGAGTTACTTCTTGACCCCACTCGGGTATACATTCATGGGCCTGTTTCTCTTGATCGCAGGATTCTTCTTCTCATACGGCAACCTTCTTCCGCGAAGCCCGCGGTACGCGCAGTTCTTTGGGAACATCCTGTTCATCTACTTAATCGCGGTTCCGCTTCTGACGATGCGCTTGCTCTCCGATGAACGTCGTCTCAAGACCGATCAACTGTTGCTCACAAGCCCGATCAAGGTTTCAGGCATCGTGCTCGGTAAGTATCTCGCGGCGTTCTCGGTCTTCTTGATTACCCTCGCGGTCACGGTAATGTACGCGGTTCTCGTCGGAATTCACGGCGATCTCGCGGTAGCCGAGACGATCGGCGCGTATCTCGGGTTTGTGCTGCTCGGTGCGTGTTTCATATCGGTCGGCACGTTCATATCGGCGGTGACCGAGAACCAGGTGACGAGCGCGTTCTTCACGTTTTTTGCGCTGCTCTTCATCTGGCTCATCGACCTCGTGCGACAGATCGTCCCGATGGACCTGACCTCGGGTTTGATTTTTGCCGCCGTAGCGGTGGTCGCGATCACGGTGTACTTCTACATGAACACGCGGAACCTCGTCGTAGCGGCCGCGGCGCTGTTGATCGGAGCCGGAGCGGTCACAGCGACGTTCTTCCTGCGTCAGGAGTTTTTCCTCGGGATCATGTCCGACGTGCTCGACTGGCTTTCGCTTCTCGCGCGATTCGGATCGTTCAGCCTCGGGATTCTCGAATTTTCGACCGTCGTATACTACGTAAGTTTCACGACCGTGTTTCTCTATCTCACCGTACAGGTGATAGAAAAACGGCGCTGGGCGTAAGGAGAGAGACATGAAAGACTTTGGATCAGTAATTCGCCGATCGTTCCGCAACCAACACGTGAAACACGGTGGCTTCGCGTCGCTCATCACGTTCGCGGTCATCGTCGGCATAGTGATCGTCAATCTCATCGTGCAGCAACTGCCGTGGCGTTTCGATATGTCGGAATCGCGGCTGTTCACGCTATCGGACCAGACGCGCGAGATTCTCGCGCAACTCGACGACGACGTCACGATCTACGTGCTCGCCGCGCGGCGCGATCCGCAGCCGATGGTGATCGAGACTATCCGAGAGTACGAGAACGCCTCTCCGCGCGTCCGGATCCAGATTCTCGATATCGACGAGAATCCCGCGTTCGCGCAGCGCTACGATACCGACGGAACCGGAGTCAGAAACGGCTCGGTGATCGTCGAGAGCGGCGAGGTATTCCGGAAGATCCCGCAGGTAGACCTGTTC
>PXBQ01000107.1 GCA_003566875.1 Spirochaetaceae bacterium
CCCGCCCCGAGCATCGGTGCTCCGGTTTCGAGCTGAGCTAAACCGAACTCGATCACGATTTGGGCCAAAAAGCTCAATAAACGATGGGCGAGATCCGGGGCATCGGTGAGAAGCATCATGAAACCGGTAACGCCACATAATGAGCACGCTTCAGCAAACGGCATATCCACCCAACCCAAGACCAGACACTCATTCCCCACGGCATTTACCATCTCCCGAGTCGCGTGTACACGATCATTCATCCGGGACCCCAGTCTCCCGGGGTCCGGCCGAGACCTCCTCTCGAGGATCGCCAAATCCTGTGACGTTTTCACGAGCGGTTCGGGAAGGAAAGGCGGTGTGTGTTCCGGGAAAACCAGCCCGCCTCCTAAATCGGCGCAGATTCGGAAAGCGTCCGAACACGAGGTGATCGCGTCGATCGGAAACTTTTTATACGTCAAGATCTGCGATTCGGCCATCGCGGTACCGTCGGATGCGTACTCGAAGTAGTTGTGACCGGCCCTGACCGCCGAAAAGAGCATAAGAAGAGGAAAGACCGGAACTCTGTCCGGCGTCCGCCCCTCAATCGCCGCCAAGCACCGCTCTTTCCCGGTCAAGAAATCCTCCACACCAAAACGGGCATCTCGCGTCTACTCCTCTACCACCAGCAGTGCGTGACCGCCTAGGACGGTCACCGCCGTATGGACGTATCCGTCGTTATACTCGAATTCGAGCTCCTCCTCGCTCTTTCCTGAAGCTCCGCTCCTCCCCGGCACCACGAATACTCGCGAAGGCCTTTTCTTGAATCGAACGGCGATAGGCATGTTCACGAGGGGGAGTGCGTCTTCTACGATGTCGAGATCATGAACCCTGCGTTCAGGGCAGAAGCTCAATAAATGAACGACCCTCGATCGGCTCGTATCGACCACCGTGGTTTCGAGCTTGCTCGGTCCGTTGTCCCGAACAAGCGGGTGGGGCACCAGAAGATCGATACAGTTGCCGAGGAGTACCCGGTAGTTCGGGGCGCCGTGTTTGCCGTACGCCTCCAGCAGAGGTACCGAGAAGGTGATGACGTTTCCGTTTTTTACCACCGCCGCGTACTCGGAAAGAGCGTCTTCCGCCGTGTAATCGTGGCCGGAGAAACGATCGTACGAGCGCTCGAAGTACGGTTCTCCTACCGTGACGAGCGTCTCCGCCTTGCCTGACGGTTTCATCCGAAATCCGCGTTCATACATCACATAACCGTAATCCGCCAATCCGTTCGAGACCGCGTTCTCCGCGTGGAGAAAAGTGTGTGAGTACGGACTGTGGCCGAACGTCTCGATACCGAGCTCATTCATCACAGCGTGGCCTTCCGCGTCGAGAGCGGCCGGCCCAACGACGATCATCGATCCTCCTTGATGCAGGTACACCGCCAGACTCCGTTTAAGTTTAGCGTCGATTCGCGTCGTCTCCGGAACAATCACCATCTCGTACCGAGCGAAATCAGCGTCAGGAGGGAGAATATCGAACTGCTGCCGCAGCTGCTGAAGAGCTCTCGTCGCACCGAGACCCGCCGGCCCCGGTTTGTCGCCGAGTTCCGGATCGACTATCACCGCGATCTGACTCGCGACCGAACCGCCTTCAACGTAAGGTTCACACGCCTTGACGTGCGCGTATACCGCACCGATCAGGTCGTAGATCGGCTTTGCGGGTGCACCGCGCGGATGGAGCAGATCGCCGATACCGTTCGCCAAATTCTGGCTCAGGATCTGACAGCACTCGTACTTGAGCGCCGCCTCCGGCTTGAGCGAGGTGTTGTCGCCCCAGCTCTTGAAGAACCGTCCGGTGTGACTCAATGTCGGCAGCCCTAACGGCCGGACGAACCTCGCGACGTACGGGAAGTACGCGTACCCCCACCCTCCGGTCGGGAGCGCTTCGATCTCGACATGCCGTACGAACTTTTTCTCGGTATGAAGATTCGTTTTGGGTCGGCTGTTGAACCATATCCCCGCCGGTTTTTCGCCTTTCCGGCTCTTGTCCAAGATCCCCCTGTACCGAGTCATGTACTCGTGCGCGATCTCGCGCGCGTACGTCGCCCGTGCTTCCGCGCTCCTCGGATCGTGGCGCCTCCTCTTCATTGCATCTACCGCAAAACGGGAGCAACTCGGTTGATCCCAGCACATATCGAAGAAAAGGCCGTCGACCGGCGCGTACTTCTCAAGAATCTCGGCGATTATCTCGGCGAGATAATCCTGGTACGGGCTCGACATATCGAGTATCTGCCAGGCGGCGTCGAACGGACCGTGATCCGGCGTGCCGTGAGCTCTCTTGACTCTCTTCCCGTGTTCGTCGATCGCGACCCATTCCGGATGCCGGTTTGCAGCGTACTCGTTAACTTGAACGCTAACGTAGATCGGGGCCCTGATTCCCTCGCTATGCAGCGCGCCGATCTGTTCTCCCATAAGGTCGAGATCTTTCGGAAGCGAAGGATGGCGCGCCGGGTGGTCGGTATCGTAGTACACGTGGCCGTGGTGACACATGCCGAACACAGTAACGCTATCCACGTGCGCGTCCGCGAACGTTTTCGCGAATCTCTTTGGATCGAACTCGCTTCCCACATCCGGTACGTCGGGGCCGGTGTGGAAATCGAGGTGAATCGTTCGTTTCGGAAACTCAAGCCGTTCCATTTCGGTATCCTCTCTCTGTGTTCAACCGTACGGTCTTCCGACGGCGCGTTCAATCAGTGAATGCGCATTAACTGTCCTCTTTCCCGAAACAATCGCCTTCGTCGTCTCATCGATTGACAGGCGCTCGGACCCGCCGTACACTTTCCGGTGCCCGGCTCGGCGGTCTGCTCGCGTCTCCGTGAGCGAGAGTGCGTCGTCGGGGTGCCCGGGAAAGGAGGCTCGACCCTGAACTCGACCACGTGCGACTCCGGGCAGCTGTCGGCTGCGGTGCTACTTCTCGAACGCGCCGTCGGAGCCGGTTTTATCCCGGGATACGCGACCGCGGTGCATCTGAACGGAAAACAGATCCTCTCGCACCACGGGGGTAGCCGTGTCCCCGGTGATCCGGAAAGCCCGGTCGACGCTGATACTCCGTTTCTTATCGCATCACTGACAAAACCGATCGTATGCGCGGGGGCGCTCCTTTTGGCCGCCGACGGGGCGTTCGCTTTGCACCAGCCGGTTCGTGCGTTCATCCCGGAGTTCCGCGATGGGCGCAAGGATGAGGTTCGGCTTTTTCACCTCTTCACCCATACGTCCGGGCTGTACGATCAGCTACCCCGGAGCAAGGAGCTCCGCGCGGCGCACGCTCCGATCGAACAGTTTGTGCGGGAGGTGTGCCGAACCGACCTGCTGTTTGCTCCGGGGACCCGCGTCAGTTATCAGAGCATGGGCATCTTGCTGATCGGGGAGATCGTCGAGCGGGTCTCCGGCATGCAGCTCAGAGAGTACCTTCAGACCCGGCTCTTCGCGCCGCTAAGGATGACGAACACCGTACTCGGGATGCCGAACGGAGGCATGGAACGTGCGGCGCACAGTCTGGATGCCCCGTTCGCGCGCGACAGTAACGATGTCGGAGACGACTGGAACACCGCGTACTGGAGAAATTTCGGCGCGCCGTGGGGCGGGCTCCACTCGACCGCCGCGGACCTCGGCGTCTTCCTGAGTCACACGCTGGGACAAACTCCGGGGCCGCTTAGTCCGGCGGTGCGAAAAGCCATGGTGGCCGATCAGACCGCGCTCCTTCCGTTACTCTCCCGGTCGGACACGGCTGTGAATCGTTGGGGCCTCGGCTGGGCGCTCGGCTTGGAGTCGTTCGGAACCTTCGTCTCTCGGTCAACGTTTGGCCACCGCGGCGCAACCGGAAGCCTGTTCTGGGCCGACCCGGACACGCGACTCAGCTGCGTCTTGCTCACGAACCAACCACGCGTGTGGCGCGAATCCCCACCGGAGTTCGCCGATCTACCCGCGCGGTACTCGAACACGGTTGCCGCGGGGATTCAATGAGCGCCTCTCCTGTGACGAACAATCCGTTGAGTCAACCATCCGAGTTCGCATCGGAGCGATCGGCGACGCATTCGAGCCCACGGACGAGCAGCGTTGCCATGTAATCGATCATATCGTCTTTTTGGAGCGGAGAGCCGAACTCGTCCGGGAGGCGGTGGATCGCTTGCACGATCGGGAGGAAACGTCCGGCGAGCAGTGTGGCGAAAAAACAGCGCGCGGCGGGCCCTCAGGCTTGTCTGGGCCTGCCGTGGTCTCCTCAACGCGATCCTTCCGCGCGTCGCACTAGAATCTCCGGACAGGTCGTACGTGGTACTCTTGAACCTTGCCCGCCGAGATCATGCCGCCGGTCGACATTCGGAATGCCATTGCGCGTTCGACGGTTCGCTCGGATGACGTCCAGTACGAGTCCGCCCCGAGCCCGCCTATCCCGGCCCGGTACATGTTCTCGTACATCGCGATCACCGTGTCGCGCGACGGCAGGAACCAGTCGTCGAACC
>PXBQ01000020.1 GCA_003566875.1 Spirochaetaceae bacterium
CGGCGATCGTGATCGCGGTTGCCGAGTCGCTCGCGTTTATCGAGTCCGATATCGAGACGATTCTCGACACGGCTGTCTCGTTCATTCCCGAGGACTCGGTTATCGCGGGTTTGATCAAACGGCTTCGCGATCTGCGCCGACGCGGCGACGACTGGTACGCGGCGATGCGCCTTCTCGAAGGCTCGTACGGGTATGATCGGTACGGCGGCGGCTGTCACGTCGTCCCGAATCACGGCATAGTCATCATGGCGCTACTCTGGGCGGATGGAGATTTCGACCGCGCCCTTATGATCGCGAACACGGCCGGGTGGGATACCGACTGCAATTCCGGCAACGTCGGTTGTTTCTTCGGTATCAGAAACGGAGTAGATTCGATTTCATCTCGGTGGCGCGATCCCGTCGGCGACCGTGCTTTTGTCGTGTCGGCCGACGGCGCGTCGGTCGTGACCGACGCCGCGCGGATCGCCGATTCGATCGTCGAAACCGCGCACCGACTGAAAAAACGCGAGCCGGGACCGGCGCGGCCGGTGTTCCATTTCGCGTACCCGGGTTCCGTACAGGGGTTTTCGGTGCGGTCGGGTCGTGGTTCGGTCCGAAACGTTCGTCGTTCGGACATGAACGGGCTCTCGATCGACGCCGAGCCCGCCGAGGACGGCCGAGTGATCGTCGCGACGCGTGTCTTCCCGGACGCGGATTCGCTGAGTCGTGGTGGGTACGGGCTGCCCGCGTCGCCCGCGCTTCACGCGGGAGAGCGTGTGACTGCCCGCGTGACCGGGGCCGGGTGCCGCGCCGCGATCGCTTTCTCGATTCCGAGCGACGACGGTGACGACCGGTGGATCACGGGTCCTGAAACCGTCGCCGATGGTGCGGTGGAGCTCTCGTGGACCCTGCCGGAGACCGGACGTGACCCGATTACCGAGATCGGCGTCGTTCTGATTCCTCGCGACGGAGAGACAGCGCGTGCCGTTCTCACGGAGTTGAGCTGGAGTGGTATCGCGAACGCGGATCTGTCGCCGGGTTCAAGTCCGCTTTCGCGGCGGTCGTGGGTGAACGCCGTCGACGCGGTCGAGACCGTTCCGGGAGGTTTCCGGCTGGTTCAGAACCGGGGCCGCGGTCTCTTGATCCGGGGTGCACGGAGCTGGAGTTCGTACGCTCTCGAGGCGGATGTGACGATGCACTGGGCGCGGGAGGTCGGGATCGCGGTCGCGGTACGCGGACTCGAACGGTATCTCGCGCTGCTTATGACACCCGACGGAACGGTCTCGGTCGTCCGTCGCGAACACGGCGATACGGTGCTTGCAGAGGCACGACGTGCTGTTCAACCCGATACGACGTATCGAGTCGCCCTTTCGTGCGCGGCCGGCAGGCTCGTCGCGACGATCGATGGCGAACGGCTCTTTGACACGGAAGTGGGGCGTGTCTCCGGTGCGGCTGGACTCGTGACCGCCGAAGGCACCGCAGAGTTCCGGCGAATCGCGGTTCGGCCCGTCGTTGACGGCCACACAGAGTCAGATGGAAGAGAGGTAACTCCTTGAGTGATAAGGCGGAGAAGACGAAAGTCTTGTTTCTCTGTACCGGCAATTCTTGCCGGAGTCAGATGGCCGAAGGCTGGGCGCGCGCGCTGAAGGGCGACGCGGTCGAAGCGTACTCGGCGGGTGTGGCGACGCACGGGCTCAACCAGCGCGCGGTCGCGGTTATGCGCGAGAGCGGTGTCGATATATCGCACCATAAGTCGAAGAACGTGAAGGAGCTTCTCGACGTTCCGTTCGATTTTGTCGTGACGGTTTGTGACTCGGCGGCCGAGAACTGTCCGGTTTTCCCGGGGAAAGCCCGCGTCGTGCATCATTCGTTCGACGATCCGCCGCGACTCGCCGAAGGCGCGGAGAGCGAGGAAGAGGCGCTCGGGATTTATCGACGCGTTCGCGATGAGATCAAAGCCTTCGTCGAGACCCTGCCCAAGGCTCTCGGTGATCTATAGTTTCGCTCGAGATAGACCTACGAGGACGCGGATTGTTGAAACGACCGCGCTCGTCGGGTACAATCGGCTAAAATGAAAACCAAGATAAACAAGTGGTACTTCCTGATTCCTGTCCTGTACATAGGCGTGATTTTTTCGCTTGTTCTGTTCCAATTCACCGGCCGTGAGGTCGTGTCCGAGGCTGTCGGTGAGCTCGCCTTTTCCGGTACTATTCGGCCGGGCGGTGAGCTCGCAAGCCGCGAGATCGCCGAGGTTCGGATCGAGTTCCGGGGCATCAGCTTTTTTTTTGACGCAGAAGCGCCTGTCGTGATCCGGAACGAGGACGGCAGCTCGTTCGAAGCGGCCCTGATCACGTACGAGTCGCAAGAGAACGGGTTCGATGTCATCTTTGAGCACGACGTGATCCTTCGCTATACGCTTCATCCCGGAGAAACGGACGAGCTGCACATCAACGCGATCGTGTCGTCGGACACCACCGTCGAAGCCTCATCGAGTCTCGAGATTCCGTTTCGGTTTGCAGCCGGTGCGTCGCTTCATGATAGCGAGGTAACCGACGCTCTACCGGTCCGGTACGACGGGGAGAACTACTTCATGACCCTTCCTCCTCGCGGTGTCATCGATCCGGTTAGTCGGGTGATCACGCTGTCGGGCAACCTCGCCTCCCAGACAATCCGGTACACGCAGGCTCCTGACGACTCGGTGAACGTCGCTACCGTGTGGTTCAGCGATAACGCGTTAGCCATACCCGACGCGGTGTTCGACGCGTCGGTCGCTCGATACATAGACGCCGCGTACAACGGGTGGCGTACACGCCGGTACAACGGCGGCACCGGCACGTGGACCGTCCGTGGCGGATCGCCGCGGTTCAACGAAGCGATCCTTACCGCGTACCTCGCCGAGGCGTGGCACCGGAACGAGTACACCGCCGCATTCAACGCGATGCGTCGCGCCGCGGATCTGCATCCCGACTCTATATCGCTTCTCTCGAGCCCATTTCTCGGTAATCTGCGCGAGGTTACGCAGCGGCAGATCGCGCTCGACCGTGGCGAAGCCGAACGGTTGCAGCGGCTAGTCGACGCTCGCGATCCCTCGGTGTTCGGGATCGACGACGTCGTCGGGTTCGCCGCCGATCGTGGCGGCGAGCGGCTCTACGACTCGCTCATCGCGTTTGCCTCGGCTCTTGATTTTCGCGGCCTTGATTTTGCGACCGCGCTCGATCTGCTTCGCGCGACGTACCTCGATCCGCACGTTCCCGGAGAAGCCCTGGACTCCCTTGCGCGTTTTCGCTCGATCATCGATGAAAGGGTAGTTCCCGCGCTTGTCCGGACCGATGAGAAGTTTTTTGTGCAGATCGCGCGCGGGCGGATAGACGTGTACTACTCGATCCTCGCAGGCAAGGTCCTCGAGGCCGTCGGTCTTGCCGAGAATTCGAGCCGGTACGTCACAATCGGTCGTAACGTGATCACTTCCGCGTTGTCGCTCGCCGATGAAGACGGGTATCTGCCCGCGACGCTCTTCACGCGTGGCGGGGAGCTGCGCGGTTCGGAGGGATCGTTTGGCCCCGAGCGCGTCTACACGTTGTTATCGCGAAACCCCGCGTACCCGCGTCGGATATCGTTGCGAGACGAAGTCGGCCCCGGCACGTGGATGCACACGATCGCCGAGGTGACGAACGTATCGATCAGCGCAACGGCGCATCGGTTTACGCTTCGATACCCAAGGAACCGGACGCACTACATCGTAATGGCCGGCGTACGGCCGTTTGCCGACATGCAGCTCTTCCGGCAGCTTTGGCGTGATGATCCGTTGTTCGAGTCGTACGTCAAAGGGCGCCATTACGATGCGTCGACACAAACGCTCATGATCAAGTACACCGACGATTCGGTTCAGGCCGATATCGTATTGTTGTACCGCTGAGCCTCGACCGGTACAGTAACCGGGTTCGGCGCTAACGCCGCGCGAGTTCCGCCGCGAGCTTCTGTTTCCAGACGCCGAATGCCTCGGCGTATTGATCGGCTGTACCTTGATCCGGTTCGATCGTCCGGACAGCCTCGAGGCCGATAAACGCGTCTTTTGGCGACGCAAACGTCCCGGCCCCAACACCGGCGCCGCGTGCGGCGCCGAGCGAACCGTCGGTGTTGTACAGCCCGACGTGTGTCCCGGTGGTTGTCGCGAACGCGTCGCCAAAAATCGGGCTCAGGAACATGTTCGCGTCGCCGGCCTTCACGGTCGAGACCTCGAGACCCATTCCACGCATGATCTCGATTCCGTACGCGAGCGCAAACACGATTCCCTCCTGCCCCGCGCGCAATAGGTGTCGGCGGTCGTGGATGTTGAAGTTCAGCCCGTGCAGCGACGACTGTATCTCGACGTTCTCGAGCGTGCGTTCGGCGCCGTTGCCGAACGGCAGGAACGTCAAGCCGAGTGAACCGACCGGAGCCTGCGCGGCGATCC
>PXBQ01000553.1 GCA_003566875.1 Spirochaetaceae bacterium
CACCCGAGAGAAGCGCGATGTTTTCCAGTTTCTTCCCCGGCGGCTGCGCAAGAATATCGATTCCACTTTCGAGAACATTGTCCGGATCGGTCAATCTGATCTCCGCGCGCCCTCCGCCGAACAAACGCCGGAACAGCGTATGGAAATTCCGTTTGATCTTCTCGTACGTCTCGACGAACATCTCTTCGGACTCTTTTTTTATTTCGGATGTGACACGGATCAGATCTTCGCGCGCCTTGTGAAGATCGTCGATTTGCGTAGTCAGAAAGTCGAATCGTTCCTTTACCTCCAGGAACTCTTCGGGTGCCATCAGGTTCACGGGCCCGAGCGCCTTTTCCTGATCCCGAAGACTCGAGAGCGAATCGCGCAGGACTTTTGCGTCGTCGGTGATCTCGAATGCACGCGACTCGTACTCGCTCAAATCGCGCGAGTGGCGGTCGCGGAAGTTTGCGTAGATGTTTCTGATCTCGGCGGTAAGCTCGGCAGCGTCCATCTGCAGTTTTTCGACTTGACTCTGCGTCCGCGCGAGTTCTTCCATCGATGTTTTGAGCGTGCGTTCCTTATCGACGAGGTCTTTGTTTTTCGTCGAAATCGTCTTCTCGAGCGCCCCGAGCTCGGTCTGCAGTTTCTTTTCGAGCCGGCCCATCTCAAGCTTTTCGGCCTCGAGCGTCTTGATTTTCTCGGTTGTCTCCGACGTTCGTTGTTCCGACTGCTCGATCTCGCGCGAAACGCTCTCTAATGTCACGTTCAACTCCGCGATGTCTCGCTTGTACGCGAGGATCGCGTTCCGCAGCGCGGCGGCTTGCGCGGTCATACGCGCGCCTTCGACTCTGAGTCCTTCGAGCGTTTTGCGATACTCGTCGATTTTTCGGTTGAGTTGTCTGTTCTCTTCGGTCAACTTCACTATTTCGTCTTTCGCCGCGCGAACGGCCGCGCGCTCGGACTCGATTTCGGCGTCGAGCTCGCGTTTTCTCGTGATTATCCCCTCTGGAGCGAGAAAATCGTCGAGGAAAGCCGGCGTTACCCCACGGTACCGCACAAAAAGCTCGTCCAGGCGTCCGACGGCGCTTTCGGCATCGAGAAACGCGCGTTCGACCGCTTCCAGCGTTTGTGGTTTCGGAGGTTTGCCTCCGGAAGAGAGCTCGATCGCATCGCGGAGAATAGCGTGTTTTCCCGAGAGGTGAATCGCAAGACTCGAGAGCTCGTTTTGGACCGCTGCTTCGATTGTCGAACGCTCGCGTGAGGAATAACCCGACTCGGCCAGTTTCGCGTCGAGTTGGGTCACGATGTCGTCGGTGAGTTCCTGGATTCGGCGCTGCAACTCGTCCTGGTTCTGCTCGGAACGAGTGATCGCGTTCGTACGATCGAGTATCGTCGCGTCGTTGCCGCGAATTTTTCCGCCCGCGACTCCGATGCTGTGCTCGAATTCGGTGATGTTTTTCTCAACTTCGCCGAGTCGTTCGGCTAACTCCGCGACCGAGGCCTCGGTTTCGGTCATCGTCTGCGACAGCGTCCGGATCTTTTCTTCGGTCGCGGCTTTCCGAGCCACGTCGGACCGAACCTTGTCGGCAATTTCCGATCGCCGTTCGTTGAGCATACGGATCTGGCCGTCCTTGGAACTTCGCTCGACCTCGACCTGATACAGCCTTTTTTGATTTGCGATCAGCGACTCTTCCATCGAGTTGACGATATCGAGGTTCTGCTCGAGCGAGTCGTTAATTCCGTCGATCTTCTTCTTTGTCTCGTCACGCGCGGTCGTCTTTTCCTTGAGTTGCGCCTCTTTTTTGCGCTTGTCCTCAAGAAAATCCCGCAACTTGAGCAACTGTAGATCGATCTCGACCGAAAAGCTCTTCTCGCGGATCTCGCGGTACGAAAGAGTCTTGTCGGACTGCCTCTTGAGCGATTCGTAGCTGCGCTTGACCTCGCCGAGGATGCTCTCGACTTGTCTCATGTTTTCTTCGGTCCGCTCAAGCTTGCGTTCGGCTTCCTTGCCACGAATTTTGAACTTCGTGATCTTCGCGGCTTCCTCGAAAATATTCCGGCGCTCTTCGGGCTTGTTCGACAGGACCTGGTCGATCTTGCCCTGTTCCATTATCGAGTACGCCGATTTGCCGATCCCGGTGTCGTAGAATAACTCTCGCAGTTCTTTCAGCTTAACGGGGGCGCCGTTGACGTAGTACTCGCTCTCGCCGGAACGAAACAACCGACGTCTGATCGAAATCTCCGGAACGTCGAGCGGCAGCACGCCGGTCTCGTTCGTCATCGTCAACGTGACGTCGGCGACGTTCAACGCTTTGCGGTTGTCGGTTCCATTGAAAATGACGTCTTCCATCTTCTCGGCCCGAAGTCCACGCGGCGCCTGCTCACCGAGGACCCACTTGATCGCGTCGACGATGTTGCTCTTGCCGCAGCCATTCGGCCCGAGAAGCGCAGAGATACCGTCGGTAAACTCAATATGAGCTTTTTCAGCGAAAGACTTGAAACCAAAAATGTCGATACTTTTTAGTAACACTCCCACTCCCAGTACTCAGTACTATATCGTTTTTTTTGTGACGAACCAACCGGGGCGGCGGCCGCCCCAAAGACGGTCATTGCGGCGCAGGTCGTCGGACGGCGATCATCTCATCGTATCGAACCGATACCTCGTCGACCACCGACTCCCAGGTCAGGTAGATCACTTCCTTCGCGCGCTCGCCGACCCGATGGCGCAGGATTGGGTCGCACGCGAGCATCTGCAACCGGGTGGCAAGAGCATCAGGATCGTTTGGCGTAAGAAAGACTGCGTCGCCGTCGCAAAAGCCCTCGGCCGCCGAGCTGCCTTCGGCGAGCACCGCCGGACACGAGTAGGCCGCGGCCTCTCGCATAACGAGCGGAGCGTTATCGTATAGACTCGGGAAGAGAAAGAGATCCGCGCGCGCATACAACGATTTCAGGACGTCCCGATCGAGTACGACTCCAAGAAACTTCACGTGATCCCGGATCGGTCGGCATCGACGGCGCATCTCATCGGCCGCGTAACCCTCGCCCGCGAACACCATTCGAAACCGTGTCTTGGTCCGGGACAACCGAATTAAAGCGTCGATAATGAGCCCGACGTTCTTCTCCCATCGGTGCTGGCCGACAAACAGGAATACGGTCACGTCGTCATCGACCCCGATCGCCCCGGCGCCTACGCGTCGAAACTCCGCGTACGTCGGCTCATCGGGAATGACCAGGTCCGTCCCGTTCGGCATGATCTCTATCTCGCCGGTGTAGCCATAGCCACGAAGCGTGAGGGCGGTCGCATTGTTCGGAGCCCAAACCGCGTCCGCGGCCGAGTAGAAATCGACGATGCCGCGCACCGCCCGAGCGACAAGCCTCTTGTTTCGCAGAACGTGCGAGAAATCATCGTGATACTTTGTGTGAAACGTCGCGATAAACGGTACCCCACGACTCCGCGCGATCCCAAGAGCCAACCTACCCGATACAAACGGACAGTGCGCGTGGATGAGGGCAAACTCAGTCTCGTTCAGGTTCTTCCGCACGTGCGGATCGAGCCAGGGAAGGCCGATCCGATACGGTTTCATCGACGGCAGAGGAATAGAAGGAAATCGCAAGACGGGAAATTCCTCTCGATCGGTGTATCCGCCGACCTTTGGAGCGACGATCCACGTCGTGCGGTACTTCCGCGTCAGCCAACGCGCGTAGTTCTCCGCGCACACCCCGACGCCGTCCATAATCGGTTTGTACGTGTCGTTAAACTGCGCATAAACCGAAGAGTCCGTTTTCACGCCGGAAGCAACTTGAGTTCGGCGATCATGTCCGGCGTCAACGTCGGTGCCGTCAAGAGCAACTCGGGCTTTTCGATCAACCGTTTAAAAAGCTCGATCGCTCGCGCACAGTATATCCCTTCGGAAATTCGGTCGTCGAACGTGTACCGCATCGTGACGATGTCTTTCACGACGACCGTACCGTCGGGACCTACGACCGGTTTCTTTCGGTGTCTGCCGACAACTACAAAAACCGAGGCGTTCCCCCACTCGTAGAGATGATGAAACGGCGCGTCGAGTCCTACGCTTGCGAGATTTGCTATGTAAATGCTTGCAAACAACGGATCTATATCGATCATGTGGCTCGGTGCAATTCCCCAGTAGTCGAGGATTTTGAAGAGGCGGATCGCGAGCGACACGATCGATCGCGGAAACCGAGAGAAGAATTCCATCTCCCGGTCGTTCTCGTTGCCGGCGGGATCGCGCGCCTCGGCGATCCTCTGATCGGTCTTTTCCACCACATCGTACAACGAATCGGTCGCATCGTACGTGATCTTGGCGTTTGTCTCCGCGCCGGCTTCGGTCATCTTCTTCTTCACAACGAACGAGAGTTGAATGCGGTTCCGTTGGTAGAGATACCTGCCCGAGACAAACCTGTTCAGCTGCGGTCTCATCACCAA
>PXBQ01000195.1 GCA_003566875.1 Spirochaetaceae bacterium
CTCGAGCAGCTGTGTCGCCTGTTCGCGCGTGATGCAGAGCGGCTTCTCGACGTACGTGTGCTTGCCGGCTTCGACCGCTTTCAAACAGACGTCAAAGTGCGCGTTCGGTATCGTGAGGTTGAGTACGAGCTCGACGTTCTCGCTTGTTACGAGTTTCTCGACCGTTAACACTTCGGGAATCCCGTACTCTTCGGCAGCCTCGGTCGCACGCTCGGGGACGAGATCCGCGAGCGCGGTGACTTCGACGACGTCCGAGAAAACCCCCGTAAGGTTCTTCAAATAGATTCCGCTGATCTTTCCGATTCCGACGATTCCGACCTTCAGTTTTTTCATTCTGCCGCTCCTAGAACATCTTCTTTTCGCTTTTGAACGCGTCCGAGGTGAGACCGTCCCTGCGCGCGATCGCGCGACCTTCGGCGGCCCAGAGCATTCCCCTCCGCATCAGCTCGAGCGCCTCGGGAATGTCGAAGATGTCGTTGTGGTGACCGAGCGAGTTGTAGTACACGCGTCCGTGCCCCCAGCGCTTAGTCCAGACGACCGGCATGTCGACCTTTCGGTTTGTCGAGTGAAACCACTTCACTTCCGGGAAACGTGTCGTCGCGAGGACCTCAACCGCCGGGTCGACGTGCAGATAGTACTGTTCGGATTTCACCGTGAAGTCGGTGATGCCCTCTACGAGAGGACTCGACGAGTTTTTCATCTCGACGCGGTACTCGACACCATCTCCACCCGGGTGCGCGACCCAGTTGCCGCCCGTCATGAACTGCCACTGGACCGAGTTCCTGAACGAGTCGCACATCCCGCCGTGGCATCCTGCCATGCCGACGCCCGACGCAACCGCTTCGACCACCGGTTCGGTCTGTTCCTTTGTGATTTCACCCATCGTCCAGACCGGAACGATGAGGTCGAGTCCCATGAGCTTCTCGAGATCGAGAAAGCTATCGAGGCTGTCGGACACTTCGACGTCGAATCCTTCTTTTCGCAACACGGTCTCGAATCGTCCCGCTACGAGTTTCGGCTCGTGGCCGTCCCATCCGCCCCATACGATCAATGCTTTTTGGCCCATGTCATGCTCCTTCTCGGTGTGGAATTCCGTTAGAAATTCTGTGAGTGAAGGCAAATGGTACCTTATTGTACTCGACGCCGTCAACGGTGACGCCGGACTCACGGTGAATCCAAACTTGTCTGCGGCGTGGAGGACCCCAATGCCGAGTTCTACTGCTTCGGACGTTTGGGATCTACGGGTTCGTCGAACACGATCAGCGTTCCGTCGACGTTGATGACGTCACCAGGTGAGAGCCTGTGTCCTTTCTCTACGCGCCGGTTGTTTATTTTGAACGGAGCATCGCTTACGACGGTGTAATCCTGGCGTTTTTCGTCGTGCACGATCGTCGCGTGACCCGATGAGAGATTCGGTGCTCCGGTGATCGTGAGGTCGTCGTCGTTGCTCGAGCCGATCACGGTCGTCTGTCCGGTAATCGGGAATACCTTTGTCGCGCCTCCGGCCAACACCTCGAGATTCGCCGTGCTCGCGGAGTTCGCAAACCGCAAACGCGACGCGACGTACCACAGCACGAGCGCGAGCGCGAGAGCGATCAGAAGGTAAGCCGCCGGTGTTGATCCGGGCAGGCCGAGAAGCGTCCCGGCAAAGTACGTCCTCCGCCCCGTCACCGAACGCCCGTCTCGAGTAAGTTCGATCTCGAGAATGCGTCGCTCGGCCGGGCTCATCGTCGCCCGGTACGTGATGCGGTACTCGCGCAAGACACGTTCTCTGATATCGAGGTACACGTCGGTGAGCTCACCGACGTCTCCCGCATCGTACACGCGTCCGCCCGACTCGGCCGTGATCCGGTCTACGCTCTGTTCTTTCTCGTCGCCGAAGCGGATCACGTACAGCGAGACCCCCGCGTGCCGGAGCGCCTCGATCGACTCGTCCGCCGTGAAAATCCTTTCACCGTACTCCGGATGCGCGCGACGTTCGCCGCGGATGAACGGGAAGTCTTCACCGTCGGAGAGCAGGATAATCGCACGCCTGCGGGGAACGTCGCGGCGCACCGCGTCGTCGCCTTCGATCTGCTCGGTGATTTTCTCGGCCGACCGGATGATCGCCGCGTGCAGCTCGGTGTACTCGTCGCCTCGCGCCGGATAGGTGATCCGGTCGAGAGTCTGTTCGAGAAGCTCCGTATCACGGGTCGGTTCGGAGTGGAGAGTGTAGCGCGTGTTGAACTCCGCGAGTCCCACCGCGTCGCGTGGTCCGTCGATCGACCGCAGAAACGTCCGAATCGCGTCGCGTACGAACGCGATCCGCATTTCATCCGTGTCGTCCGTCCGGCTTCCGTCGATAGTGCGGTACATGCTACCCGAGTTATCGACGACAAGATAGAACGTTATCCCGTCGACCTCCGCTGCGCGCGCGGTGAATCCCGTGAGACGTGTCTCCGCGAACGTCTGCCCGTCGTCGGAGGACTCCCGAATCTTGAATTGATCGATTGTGAGGCCTTCGATCGGCGCTCCGAACTCATCGGAGACGTCGACGTACAGAGATACCTCCTGCCGCGTCAAAAGACGCGACGTGTCGACCTGCGTAATACCGATCTCCTGCGCGGCTGCGCTCGTGAGAGGCAGCACCGCCATGACCGCGGCAAACGCGATGCCCGCCACGCTCGTGACGGTGTTTCGCCTCGACGACGTCTTATTTCCATGATATCGCATATCCAAATCCCCACCTTACTCGTGCTTGAAAAAAAGCCGAGCCGAGCCGATCTTCACGACGTCCTCGTACTTGAGTACGCGTCCGGCGAGTTCCTGATCGTTCACCGTGACCATCCGCCCCGGGGTACCCGAAGCGATCGTGAGTTCCGTGCCACGGCCGAGAAGCCGCGCGTGCACCGGCTCGACGTTTCTGTATCCCGTCAGCACTATGTCGCACCCGCTCGCGCTTCCGATCGACATCTTTCGCTGATTGAGAATGTACTCCTTGCCCTTGTACGCGCCGTTCAAGAGGCGCAGAACCCCGAATGAGAGCCTTCTCTCGACGATTGCGTATGCGGCGCCGATGCTCAGCCCGACGACGACGAGCCCGATCAACGACGCCCCGCCGAAAGACGGGTACGCCGCACGGACAAACTCGAGGATAGCGCCGCCCGCGGCGCCGCCGATCAGTCCTCCAATCACGCCGATAAGGATTTTCCGTGGACTCAGCGAGCGCACCCCACCCGCGGCGCCGACGAACACGCCGAGAATCGCCCAACCGACCGCGCGGGAAACAGGAACGCCCCAACTGCGGAGCGCCGCTTCGCTGCGTGTTATCGACTCTCCGATCACGAGAAACACCGACTGCGCGATGAGAAACCCGACTAGACCTCCAACCGCGCCAATCGCGGCGCCGACGGCCACACCGATTCCGATCCTGCTCCATCGACCGACGACGATTCCGTCCGCGCTGCCGAAAAAAGCCCCGAACACAAGGCCAAACACCAGGCCGCCCGCGAGGCTGAAGCTCAAGTAACTCGGGAACGAAACCTGCGCCGAAAGCAGCGCCTCCATCGCGGGCCACGCGGCGAGCCCGCCGATCGCCCCCAAGGCGCACAGTAGAACGCGACGTATCAAAAGCGACATTTCCTACTCTCCTAGTTCCGGCGTTCTTGCGCGTGGCCCCGGGACAACGCGCACGGTATTATCATCGTCGACGGAAACGTTCAGCACTTGTGTGTAGCCGCCGAGGATCTGAACCGGCAGCTCGATCGTGCCGCGGCGTCCCGCGTCGAGGCGGAGCATGTACGTGCGGGGAGGCAGCACGATTTTCATCGGGCTTTCGATCCCGAGTCTCTCGAGCGAGCCGAGTTCCGCGGCCCGCCCTCCTTCGATGTACCGCGAACTCCCTTCAAGAGAAACCGATACTCTCTCGACCGTGCTCCGGAGTTCCAGCGCTCCCGGCCTCGGGACGAGTCCGGCTGCGAGGCGCGCGTGTCTTTGCGCCGTATCGATTTCGAGGGTGTATGTCTTGTCGTAATAGCCATCGCGCGTAATCGCGATCTCGTAGAGACCATCGCGCGTGCGAGGGATCGGTACGTCGGGGTGGTGGTGGACCCAGGTTGCGCCGCGTCGGACGCGGATTCGCGTGCCCGAGGTGATGTCGCGTCCTGATACCTGGTCGCGAACCGTCGCGGTGAGACTCACCGGGCCGGGATCGGGCGCGCGATGGAAAACCGCGATACGCGTGGGCTCCGCCGCACCAAAACCCCCAGAGGCGCGCGAGTGGACGTAGAACGACTCGACGTAGACGCGCGACTCGATCCGTACCTCGATTCGGTGTCGTCCGACGGGTAGATACCGGCGCAGAGTTCTGAACCGCGTCGCATCGGCCCCGGTCACCGGCGCCGACTCAGCGGCCCCCGCCGCGAATCCAAGAGCATCGGAAAGAAAC
>PXBQ01000502.1 GCA_003566875.1 Spirochaetaceae bacterium
AATGGAGGGCTCGGTCGGATAAGGCCGGGGAGGAGAGATGCAAACAGTGGAAACACGCTCTTTTACCGGTACCGAGAGTCTACCGGAGTTTCTGAAAACATGTACCGAACCGACCGATGTGACGGACATCCGGCGTGCCGCTCACGCCAAGTTCACCGAACTCCCGTGGCCGTCGCAGCGTGATGAGGAGTGGCGACGGACCGACGTGTCGTCGCTCGATTTCGACGCGTACTCGTTCGGCCGATCCGTACCGTCTGCGCCCGCGGACGGGGAGCTCAACGACAACGAGTCGGGGCGCATCGTGTTCGAGAACGCAGGGTGTTCATCGTTCGCCGTGAAAAAAGATCTATCAGACCAGGGCGTCGTGTTTTTGCCGATAGACAGACTCTACGAGTTGTTTGACGCGAACCACTCCGAGAGTCTCGCGCGTGCACGGAAGGCGTTTCTCGAGGCGCTCTCGGGGACAGCCGATGCTCTCGAGGACAGGATCGCGGCTCTTCACTACTCGGCGTTTACGCACGGAGTGTTTCTGTACGTCCCGCCGGGTCTCGAAGTCGCCGATCCGTTCATCGTCGAGTTGAACGTTTCGGGTGATCACGTTATGTGCGCACCACAAATCGTCGCGGTCGCGGAGAAATCTTCACGCGCGGTGTTAATCGAACGGATCGTCGGCGCCGACGAGGGCGACGTGCTGTACAACGAAGGTATTGCGCTTTCACTCGGCGACAACGCGTCGCTCGGGTTTTTTCAGATACAGAACCTGAATATCGACTCGAGTGTGTTCTCGACCGGCCGCGCGCGGATTGCGCGTGATGCGCGGCTTCATCACTTCACCGGGCAGTTCGGCGGCATGCTCGCGAAGACCCGGTTTGACGCGATTCTTGACGGCCCGGGCTCGGACGTGCAGCTCTCGGGTCTGTATATCGGAAGCGAAGACCAACACATGGATCTCCGGACGGTCCAGGTGCATAACTCGTCGAACGCCGAAAGCCGTACGTACTACAAAGGCGCGGTTCGCGACGAGGCGCACACTGTGTTCCAGGGCCTCATCCGAGTCGAAGACCACGCCGCAAAGACCGACGCTTTCCTCGAGAACAAGAATCTTCTGTTGAACGACGGCGCTCGGTCCGACTCTATCCCGAGTCTTCAGATCAACACGAACGATGTTCGGTGCAGTCACGGCTCGACGACCGCGAAGATCGATCAAAACCAGGTTCATTACCTCATGACGCGCGGCTTCAGCCGAACCGAGGCGGAACGAACGCTCGTTCAGGGCTACTTCGAGGACGTGATCGACCGTACTCCCGAGCCGATGCGCGACGAGCTGCGCGAGCTCGTCGTCGAGCGAATCGATTGAGTGGAAACCTGAATGCCCGGTAAATGGATTAGGGTTGTCGAACTCGACGGATTCCAGAAAACATACAAGCACGTTCATCGGCGAAAGGAAGTCGCGCTCTTCAAACTCGACGACGGTGTGTACGCGCTCGACAACAGCTGCTCGCACGAGTACTCGCCGCTGTGCGAGGGCATGATCGTCGACGGTGACGTGTACTGTCCAAAACACGGCTCACGGTTCGATGTACGAACCGGTGCCGTCAAGGATTATCCGGCGACGCGGCCCGTCGCGTCGTATCCGGTCAAAGTTGAGGACGGTGTTGTCTACGTAAAAATCTGATGTCACGGGTTTTTTATATGTGGCTTCGGTGTCGCGGCTACGGCGATCCAGTCGGGGTCGGCCGGGACGGGGCCGCCCGTGAGGCTTCCGGCGACCGATCGGACGGTGAATCCACTTTGTTCGAGCAACGTCGTGATCGTGTCGGTCGTGTAACACTGTTTCCACTCGTCGTACACCCTGTGTGATCCGTCGGACGTGATCACAACGTACCGGTCAAGGTGCGCATCCTCGCGCGGGTACCGATACGCCGACTCGAGCACGACGTGAGACCCGGCGCTCCAGAATCCCGATCCCCTTCGCGCGTACCAACCCGACGCTTTTTCGCGTTCAGTGTATCGGCGCGTAAAAACGTCACAGATAAAGACGCCGTCGGCTCGCAATGAAGCGCGGATTTTCTTGAGCAGATTCCGTGTCTCGCGTGGATTATGCGTCCCAAAAATGCCATAAACCATGATTACGGCTGCGAGACCGGTCGGAAATCGCGCGGAACGTATGTCTTGTTCCTGGTACGCGATCGTGAGTCCTTCCGACCGCGCCGACCGCCGAGCGTGTGCGATCGACGCGGGTGAGAAATCGATTCCCGTGACGTCGTAACCTTCGCGTGCAAAGGCCTCGCAGTACATGCCCGGTCCGCAGCCGAGATCGAGCAGAGAGAACGGAGGCTGCGCGTATCGCCGGATAATGCCGTCCATCCACTCGACGCCGAGTTCGATATACGGGGGGCGGCGGGTCGCGTCGTCGGTCGTCGGGTCGAGGTGCGCGTTGAGAATGTGCCGCGAGATATACGGCTCGGACCAGAAAGGTGTATTCTCGGTCCCGAAAACACGCGGTCTCTTCGCGGCTTCCGCGAGTTCATGAATTCTCAAAGGTGTACGTCGCCGAAAGATCATCCGGACTCCCCGTATACAGTGTGTGCGAAGTATGATAATGAAAAACGCGATATGAGCAAGGACACAGTTCTTCTTTCGACTGAACAACACGGTATCGCGGCACGGTTGCTCGCCGAGGGTGGCGTAGTGGTGTTTGCGACCGAAACCGTGTACGGCCTCGGCGCCAACGCGTATGACGATGCCGCGTGCCGCGCCATATTCGCCGCGAAGGGACGCCCGGTGGACAATCCGTGTATCGTCCATATTCTCGATGAGGCGCGCCTCGACGACGTGATTGTTGGGGCCGACGAGATTACGCGCGCGCTTTTCTCGGTTTTTTCGCCCGGACCACTTACGGTTGTCGGTGAAAAACACGCGGCGATCGCGCCGGCCGCGACGGGGGACCTCGACACGGTCGCCGTACGAATACCCGCACACCCGAGCGCGCGTTCAATTCTCCGCGCAGCCGGCGTGCCGATCGCCGCGCCGAGCGCCAACCGTTCGGGTAAACCGAGCCCGACGACTTTCCGTGCTGCCGTCGAGGCGATGTGCGGTAGGGTGGACGCTATCATCGACGGGGGTGCGTGCAGCGTCGGACTGGAGTCAACCGTCGTCACGACCGAGTCCGGGTGTGTTCGGATTCTTCGCCCCGGAGCGATCACAGCGGAGATGATCCGCGAACGGCTCGGCGTGCGCGTCGAGTTCGCGAACGGCGGCGAATCGCGGGTCTCTCCGGGAACCCGTCATCCGCATTACCGGCCGGATGCGCGCGTCCTCGCGGTCGAGCGCGCGGAAATCGAGCCGACGATCGCTCGAACGCGCGGCGAGATGCGGACGCAGCCGGACCGTGACGCGGGAATCGGGATTATCTTGCTGGGAGATGAGCTGCCGGAGTCGACAGAGACGAGAACGATCGTTTTTCCGACGGTCGAAGCGATGGCGGCCGGCCTCTACGAGAGTCTGCTTGAGTTTGACCGACGCGGATGCGGCGTCGTGATCGTAGAGATGCCGCCGCCGTACGGTCTCGGGACCGCTGTCCGGGACCGTTTGAACCGGGCGGCAGGGAGAGAGTAACTCGGATCAGGCCTGGAAACTCGTACCGCAGCCGCACGTGTACGACGCGTTCGGGTTTGTAAACCGGAATCCGGCCTTCACGAGATCATCCGAGTAATCAATCTCCAGCCCATTGAAGAGTTGTGCGCTTCGTGGATCCGTGACGATCGCAAAAAGATCGTCGCGGTAGACGGTTATATCGTCCGCTTCGTGCTCGGAGTCGATCGCGGCGCGGTACGTGTAGCCCGAACAGCAGCCTCCCTCCTCGACCCAGAGTCGCAAGAAGGACTCGTGTGTTACGTTGAGCGCGGACAGTTGGGTGCGCGCTTTCTCGGTCACGTTTACGTGAACGCTATCTATTGTGTTGACCAATTCAGCCATGAAACCTCCGGATGTATCGTGAAAAAATGGTAACTGTTTAAATCAGGTATGTCAAGCTTCGAGAATTTTCGGCCGGCATACGCGTGGTTCGGTCGGAATGGCGATCAGCTCGGGTTCGTCGCCGGAAGTGATCGTCGTGATCGTCACGTCGATGAACTCATTGACGGCGGGTTCATGACCCGAAGTCGCTGCAACGACGCGCAGAGGGCTGTACGACTCTCCGTATCCCGAGGCCTCGCCGTTGTGCGCCTTTTCGACGAGTAGCGTTTGTCGCGTTCCGATCAGGCGCGCGCGGTACCGAGTCTTGAGCTCCGCCCCGAGGTTTCTGATCACTTCGCCGCGTTCGGACTTGATCTTTTCGGCGACGTGCGCCGGCATCCTGTCGGCTCTTGTTCCCGAACGGCGTGAGTACGGAAATGTATGAATATGCGAAAACCCGATTTCGT
>PXBQ01000497.1 GCA_003566875.1 Spirochaetaceae bacterium
AGCCGCTCTGCATCACCCGCGAACAAGCCTCGGAGTTGCTCGAAGCGGCGGAGAAACGCGGCGTCCGCGTCGGATGCGCGCCCGATACGTTCCTCGGCGCCGGCATTCAAACGTGCCGAAAACTGATCGACGACGGCTGGATCGGAACCCCGGTCGCCGCGACGGCGTTCATGATGGGGCATGGCCACGAGAGTTGGCATCCGGACCCCGAGTTCTACTACAAGGTCGGTGGCGGTCCGATGTTCGACATGGGGCCGTACTACCTCACGGCGCTCGTGAACCTCATGGGTCCGGTCGCACGGCTGAGCGGCTCGGCGAAGAAGACGTTCGAAACACGGCTCATCACGAGCGAGCCGAAGAAAGGCACCGTTATCGACGTCGACGTCCCGACTCACGTCGTGGGCGTGATGGACTTCGCATCGGGTGCGGTCGGAACGATCATAACGAGCTTCGACGTCTGGGGGCACACGTTGCCACGGATCGAGATCTACGGCACCGAAGGCTCGCTCAGCGTACCCGACCCGAACACGTTCGGCGGTCCGATCAAGCTGCGCCGATCGAACGCGCCCGAGTGGTCCGACATTCCTCTTGCGTACGGCTACTCGGAGAACAGCCGAGGCCTCGGCGTCGCGGATGTCGCGCGTGCCGTTGCCGGGAATACGGACCACCGTGCGTCCGGGAAACTCGCGTATCACGTACTCGAGCTCATGCACGGGTTCCACGACGCCTCGAGTTCCGGAAGGTACTACACGGTGCAGAGCACGTGTGACCGCCCCGAGGCGCTGCCGATGACACGGTAGAGGAGAACGCGATGAGGTACACAAGACTCGGGTTCACGGGTTTGAAAGTATCGGAAATCTGTCTGGGAACGATGACGTTCGGTCAAGCGACCGACGAAACCGACGCGCAGAAAATGGTGGACCGCGCCTGGGACGAAGGTATCAACTTCTTTGATACCGCCGACACCTACGGCGGGGGCCGGTCCGAGCAGATCCTCGGCGCGGCGCTCGGGGCGCGGCGAAAAGACGCCGTGGTGGCGACAAAATTTTTCAACCCGACGGGCACCGGGATCAACCAGTCCGGAGTATCGCGGGCGCACATCCTCGACGCGATCGACGCGAGCCTCGCCCGACTCCGGACGGATTACGTCGACGTGTACTACGTCCACCATCTCGACATAGAAACGACGACCGAAGAGATGCTGCGCGCGCTCGACGACCTCGTCAGATGCGGCAAGGTCCGGTACATCGCGTGCAGCAACTATCCCGCGTGGCGGCTCTGCGACGCGATCTGGATCAGCCGGTCGCAAAACCTGGAACGGTTTGCGTGCTACCAAGCGCAGTACAGTCTCGTGGTACGCGACATCGAGCAGGAGCTTGTGCCGCTCTGCGTCGACAAAGGCCTCGGAATCGTCGCGTGGTCGCCGCTTGCCGGCGGCTTTCTCAGTGGGAAGTACAAACCCGGATCGCGAACGGCGCCGGGCGCGCGTTCGGAGAAGGGTTGGGTCTGGCCGGAGAAACTCTTTCCACCGACGGCGGATCAGACGGTCGAGAAGCTACTGAAGGTTTCGGCGGAAATCGATCGAACGCCGGCTCAGGTCGCGCTCAGGTGGGCAGCCGAACAAAGCGGCGTCGCATCGGTGATCGTCGGAGCACGAACACTCGATCAGCTCGCGGACAACCTCGGTGCCGCAGGATGGACGCTTCCGGAGACGGTCGAAAAAGATCTCTCGACGGTCTCGCGCCTACCCGACCGGTACCCCGCGTCGCTCGAGAACTCTATGGTCGAGCGCCGCGCGGCCGCCGTGAGGATGCCGCCCCGCTAGCGGAACTCCGGTCATCGGTTATACGTGCATCCGCGACGAGTAGTTCTGGAGATTCGCGTCGTTCTCGGTCTTGAAGCGGTCCATATTCCGTGATATTACATTTGCGCTATGAACCTGACGCTTCCATGCGCGCGCAAAGCCGCGAACCGGGATGGCCGAGAAAAACCGTGTGAACACGTTGCCGTACCGTAGCGCGAAACTATCGGCGGCTTCATCGGGTCCAACGTCGGATCGGCGTTCTTTGAGGTAGTACCAGTGATCGGAAACCTCAAGGTACAGGTCGCCGACCGTTTTCTCCGGAAAAGCCTTCCTTATCCCACCGTTCTCGAGCGCGGTCGTGAGCGGAGTCAAAACCGTAGCGTTCCACGACGCGACCGCGTCGTCCCACGCGTGATCGGCGTGTCGCTCGGTATCGAGCAGATATTTGTGAACCGAGACATGTTCCTGCACGCGTCGCTGCGCGTCGTCGCGCGAGAAAGCTATCCCCAGGTTTTCGAGTACTTCGAGTGTCGTCTCTACACGTTCTTTTGTCTGCAAGTTATTCATTTTTTTTCTCCCCTATATATGAGTAGAAATATACTGAATCAGGAAGAAAACGGCAAATTCACGCGTTGCTTCGACGTTATTTCTGATCTCGCCAACTATGCTTCGCTACCCATCCGAAAGCGTTTTTGATCTTGCTACAGTCGAAGGCCGACTGGAATTCGCCGAATCCCGGAGCGAGCTTCGGCGTGACACCGAAGCGGTCTTCAAACGCCTGCGCGAACGGGACATCGATGCACGTATCCGACGCAGCAATCAGGAATACTTCGTGACCAGGACTCTCTCCCTCGAGCGCGGCGCGAAACGCGGACGCGACGTCACGAACGTCGATGTAGCTCCAGTAGTTCGCGCTACCGGCTTCGGGATAGTTCGCGCGGCGGCCGGCGAGAACGTCGTACCCGTCGGGCATAATGATGTTGTTGATTCGAAGCGTCACGATACTCATCGCGGGGTACCGTGCGACCATCGTTTCGCCGATCACCTCTCCGAGAAACTTGCTCAGAGCGTACGCGCTCGGCGACGCGACGCGGTCGTTCTCATCGAACGGGAACCGCGCCGGGTGCTGATCGGTCGTGAGCCATCCGGTCGCCATCTCGCTCCCGGCGTACACGAGACGCCGAACTCCCGCGTCGCCGGCCGCCTGCATCACGTTGTACGTACTCATCGTGTTGTTCTGGAACGTCTGCTGCCGTGGGTACCCGTGCGGCGACGGATTCGCCGCGATGTGACACACGCCCTCGGGCCGGGTCTGCGCGATCGCGTCGTACACCTCGCCGGCGTCGGCCAGATCGAGCTGGATGAAAGACCCCGGCAACGGCTCGCGTGGCTTCTCTCGATCGATGTGAAAAACATCGTGCCCATTCTCTGCGAGTTCGCGAACCGCGAACCTCCCGGCCTTCCCTGTGCTTCCCGTCACGAGTACGCGCATTGTATCCTCCTCGGTCTTACTGCTTAAGGTACGCGCTCCGCGCGGCCCCGTCAATCGTCGGGTTTTCCGGATTGCGTGGCGTCACGGAAATTGATACTGTTGCGTGTCCGGCGTAGAACCGAAACACGGACAAGGGATGACGCGACGATGACGACGCTATACCGGAAGCTCACTGCCGTCGACCGTCGGGTTTCGCGGCGTCTCAGGCTCGATACCCAGTCGGGTGGCCGATGGATCGCCGCGGTCATCTTCGCGCACTCGGGAGACACGATCCTCTGGACGGTTGGGACAATCGTGGTGCTGGTGTGCGGCGGTGCGATATGGCGCTATCGCGCGGCGGTGATCTTGGCCGGGTTGATCGTTCAGACCGTCGCGGTGCCGCTACTGAAGCTGACGGTCCGTCGAAAACGCCCGGCAGGAACGTGGGGCGGCGTGTACCGGCGGTTCGATCCACACTCGTTCCCGTCAGGGCACGCGGCGCGCGCGGGGATGCTCGCGATCGTAACGTGGCTCACCGGCCCGGTGTGGCTCGCCGTTCTTGTTCTCGCGTGGGCACCGGTCGTCTCGACGGCGCGAATAGCCACCGGTGTTCATTACTTCTCGGATGTGATCGCAGGACTTGCGCTCGGAATCACGATCGGCGTCGCGGTCGTTCTCGCCGAGCCGTGGCTCTCGGAGCTGCTACGGCCGTTGCTGTCGTTCTGATGCCTTCATGAAGCTTGACTCCGATCGCTATAAGACGTATCATACCGGTGCCTAATGGGGGTGTAGCTCAGTTGGCTAGAGTACTTGAATGGCATTCAAGGGGTCACGGGTTCGACTCCCGTCACCTCCAGTAACCATTTGGCGCGATTGCCGCTCGGCTTTGTGAAGAACGGCGACGGGTAACACAAACAAGACCGATGAGTATGAGTTCAGAGCGGGACAGCGACAACCTCTTCACGGGCGATATTGACCCCGACGTCGCGGAACTCATCGGCCCCGACAACGAGGACGGCGTACCCGAGTTCGACGATCTTTTCGGCGACGACGGCGACGCCGCCGATCTCGAGGAACTCGATACCACCGTACAGAGTTTCACCGCGCCGGAGAAAATCGAAGA
>PXBQ01000176.1 GCA_003566875.1 Spirochaetaceae bacterium
CCCGCCGGTCGAGTAGTTGATGTTCAGCTCCCGACCTTCCAAGCGAATCGGCCGAGTCGTGAACTCTCCCCCCGAGCGGGCCGCAGCGACGCTTGCGAAACGGTACAAAGGTACGGTCACCCGCCGGACACACATGTCGCTCCACATGTAGTTCTCGGTAACGTACATCGAGAACTCATCGCCGGTTTTGACGATGCCGCGCAGAGGCGTGAGTGAACGTTGCGTCCAACAATGTGGGTTCAGCCCCGCAGGCACCCAGCTCTGAAGAAAACGACGGTCCCAGGTTACCCCGTCGCGGCTCGTCATCATCACGTTGTCGGAAACACCCACTTTTAGGTGCTCGTCGACCTTATGCCGTTCCGGGACGAAGCGCATCGGAAACGCGAAGTACATGTGCTCCGCACCGGGGCAGAGGATCGTCGCGTTCGTGTAAAGGTGTTCTCGCGGTGCACCGGCCGAGTAGCGATTTGGAACCGGATCGGTCCATCGGATGAAATCGTCCGAGACGCTGCTCTGTATCGCGCGCACGCTCAAAGAGAGATCCGATACGTCGGGTGTGAGGTCGATATACCGCGTGTACGCAGCGTACGCTTTCCGGTTCACGTCAAAAAAGGCGATGTTCATCGTGTCGAACGCGCCTTTCGTCATGACCGGCTCGTCGGAAAGAAGCCTCCACCGTAACCCGTCCGCCGAGCCGTACGCGAAGACGCCCTCCGGAGCGAGACCGCAGATCGCCTTGTATCTGCTATCCGCGGGGCAATCGGGGTTCGTGTCGCGGAACGGCGCGAAGTTGATGCACATGCTGCCGCGCAGAAGCAGGTTCGTCTTCGGCGATCCTCCGTACGCGACGAACCCGAAGCGAGGCTTGGTCCAGTGCACGCCGTCGGTGCTCTCGGCGTATGCGCACGCCTGCGCCTCCGAGCGGTCGTTTTGATTTTCCGGGAACGTCGCACGGTAGTACATCCGAAACGTTCCGTCGTCGTCAACGACGCTCACGCCCATCGTGCCGTCTCCTTCCCACGGCTCGTCGTGCATCACGACGACTTCGCGCCGCTCGGGCCGGTTCAGTGTGATCTCGACGCCGTTCTTCTCGGCCAGAAGGTACTCGTCGACGAACGTCTCGACTCGGTTACCAATGTGAAGAGACTCGGTCATGGTCGCGCTTCCTCGGTGTCGGCCGTGCTTACACGACTCGCAACGCGAACAGGGCCGCGTCGACGAGTTGGAACTTGAACCGGATTGCCTTTCCCTTCAGGAACGAGAGATCGGCGCTTCCTCTCCACGTGACGGTCCTCTCGAGCTCATCCCCGTAAATCACGTCGCAATCCTCGGTCGAGTAATGGGACAACGGCCATCCGGTTTCCGCGACGATCCCGACCCGAACCGAGCCAGGAGCCGAGGTCGCGTAGTTGATCGAGAGAGTGTCGCCGTCGAACACGATCGGCTTCGTGACGAACACGCCTCCCGCGCGGTCGGCGTGCATCGAGCCGAACCGGTACCGTCCGACCGAAACGCGCCGAATGCACGAAGTGTCCCACCGGTAGTTCTCGTTGATGTAGAGCGAGAACTCGCTCCCGGTCTCGATTATTCCGCGCGCGACGATGAGGTTGCGTTCCGTCCAGTTTCGCTGATCGAGACCAGGTTTGACCCAACTCTCGAGGAACGGTCGGTTCCAGTGTCGGCCGTCGCGACTCGTCATGATCACGTTATCCGAGACTCCGACGTGTCCGTGCTCTCTGACTTTGTGCCGTTCCGGAAGGAACCGCATCGGAAACGAGAAGTACATATGCTCGGCGCCGGGGCAGAGCGTCGTCGCGTTCGTGTAGAAGTGCTCAAAAGGAACGCCCTCATCGTACGTGTTCGGCTCCGGCTCCGACCACGAGCGGAAATCGTTCGAGTAGTTATGCTGGATCGCGCGGACGCCCGAGTACACGTTGATCGCCGTATCGGGCGAGAGAAAGTACCGGGAGTAGCAGACGTACTCGTTCCGGTTCGGGTCGAAAAACGCGAGGTTGTGCGAATCAAACGCTCCTTTCGTGATCAGCGGCGTGCTCTGAATCGGTTCCCAGTGGATGCAGTCGGCGGACTTGTAGCCCTGAAGACCTTCCGGATGGTGGCCGGCTATCGCTTTGTACTTTTCGTCGGGGCTACAGCCGGGTTTCGGGTCGAGAAAAGGGCTGAAGTTGTGCGCATTCGGACCCGCGAAAACCATGTTCGTGTCGTGGCCCTCATACGGTATCAAACCGAGCTCCGGTTTGGTCCACGTAATCCCGTCGGTGCTTTCCGCGTACGCGCAACCCTGCGTTGCGGAACGATCGTTTTCGTTGTTCGGAAACGTCGCGCGATAGAACATTCGGTAAAGCCCGTTGTCGGCAAAAACGACCGAGAAGATCCCGCTTCCCGGACCCTCCCACGGCTTGTCCATCGCGAGCGACACTTCACGGCGCTCCGGAGGGTTCATTCGGAGCGCGACGTTTGCCTTATTCGCGACGAGAAACTCATCGACAAACATCTCGATGCGATTCCCGATCGCGATCGCTTCGTTTTTCCTGATAGCCATTGAGGTTTCCTCCTCCTCCGAGTAACACGAGTTTCCGCGAACAGTACGGGATGATCTATGCGACTGTCAACGCCCCAACCGCCTGGGTTGACCGCCACGACGCGTCTTCCCTATGATCGCAGAAAACACAGCCTCACTCGTACCGCACCACGCGCGCCTCGGGGAGCAACGGGAGAATACGATGAAACTAAAAAAACACTCGGATGTTGTCATTTACCGCACGGACCGAACGTACAACGCGTTCCCGAACATCGCACGCCTTCATGACGGGCGGATTATGATCGCTTTTCGACAGGCGAAAGACAGGGCCGCCGAGTACGGCTTTACCACGCACACCGACGTAACCGGTAAAGGAGTCTGCGTTTTCTCCGCGGACAACGGCGAGACGTGGGACGCGGAGCCGAGCGGGATCTACGACTTTCCGCTCGGAGGTATGAACGACACGAACATGACCGTCCTGTCCGACGGGACCGTGCTCGCGGTCTTTTACCGGTGGCGGTCGTTCATGGAGGCCGACGCGGGGACGGTGTATCCTTGGGATACCGTGCAGGAAGTGAAAGGCAGACGTTTCGTCTGGCGCCTCGACGGTACGTACACGCTCAGGTCGCGCGACAACGGGCAGTCGTGGGACGAGCCTGTCAAGATCGTGTACAGCGACTCGCTCATGGAAATCCACTCGCGCGGTAGGGCGGTCGAGATGCGCGACGGCTCGGTTCTTCTTCCGGTAAACGGGAGCACGCCGTTCTTCCGGTCGACCGCCGTCTTCTCGTCGATCGTTCGATCATTCGACTCAGGCAAGACGTGGGAGCCGTACGCCGAGATCGCGAAATCCGATTCGGTCGATTTTTACGAGACGACGATCTACCGGAGTCCGTCCGGTCTGTTCACCGCGTTTCTCCGCGGGATAGCGCGTGGCGACAAGGCCGACGCGAACCTCTACCTCTCGTACTCCGACGACGACGGTGTCTCGTGGACCGAGCCCGCGCGAGCTCCGTTTCCGAGCTCGTCGACGGTCTTTGACGTTTTAAGGTTGCCGGACGACCGCGCGCTCCTGACGTACGGCTATCGCCTGAAACCCTTCGGCATTCGTGCGCGCGTCCTCGAACCGGATTGCCGACGGATCGAGGAGTCCGAAGAGGTCGTGCTGCGCGACGACGGACTCGGGACCGATATCGGGTACTCATCGGCGGTTGCCTTGAGCGACGACCGGATCCTCGTCGTGTACTACTACTACCACGACGATGGGAACCGTCACATCGCCGGTACGATCTGTCGGTACGAGTAGCACCCAAAAAACAACAGCGTGGTTTGCGCGCTTTATCCGCCGTGAGACGCGGCAAAAAAAACATCGGAGGAGTGTGGCATGAAGGAAACGTACTCGGTCGGAGTGATCGGATGCGGCAGGATGGCCGGAAGCATCGACGACGAGATGTGGCGGTACCCGAACTGGAAAGGACCGTACTCGCACGCCGCAGGATACACCGCGTGCGAGCGGACGCGGATCGTTGCGGCGTGCGACCCTCTCGAAGAAAAACGCCGCGTCTTCGGCGAGCGGTACGGTATCCCGGCGACAAACCTCTTTGCCGACCACCGGGAGATGCTCGCGAAGGTGCCTCTCGATATCGTGAGCGTCACGACGCACGCTCCGGTGCATTGTGAGCCGGTTCTTGCGACGATCGAAGCGGGTGTGCCTGCAGTTTTCTGCGAGAAGCCGCTCGCCTCGTCTCTCGAGGAGTGCGACGCGATGGTATCCGCAGCCGAAGCCGCCGGAACCGTGACCGCGGTCGGGACTCTGCGCAGATGGGGCGGTGTCTGGAATCAGATCATC
>PXBQ01000505.1 GCA_003566875.1 Spirochaetaceae bacterium
GAGGACCTGATTCACGACCGCGAGTTCCTTGTCGCCGTCGTCCTCATCGAGGATCGACGGATCGGTCTCGCACTTGTACCCTCGGTGAACGAGCAGAGTCGCGTCACCGCCGTCGTCGACGATGAGCTCGGGCCCCTCGCCGTTCGGCCACGTGAGCGCCTGGCGCGTACACCACCAGTACTCTTCAAGCGTTTCACCTTTCCACGCGAACACCGGCACCCCTCGTGGCTCTTCGGCTGTCCCACCCGCTCCCGGCCGCCCGACGACGATCGCGGCTGCCGCGTGGTCCTGCGTCGAGAAGATGTTACACGATGCCCACCGGACGTCTGCCCCGAGCTCCGTGAGCGTCTCGATCAACACCGCGGTTTGAATCGTCATATGTAGACTGCCGGTGATCCGCACACCTTGTAGAGGCTTCCTCGGGCCGTACTTCTCGCGCGTCGCGATCAGACCCGGCATCTCTTTTTCCGCGATCTCGATCTCCTTCCGCCCAAACGCGGCGAGCCCGAGATCGCGTACTTTCCAATCTGTCTCTTGTGCTACTGCTGTACTCATATTTCTCCCTTGTTTTCCTTGTTTTCTTGTCGACTACTTGTGCGACGCCGCTACCGGGTCGCGAAGCCCGCGAATCTCCGCCCGCACGCTCGATCGCGCATCGCCGCGAAACTGCGACCCGCGCTGCCCAACGACCCGAGCGGCAATACGCGACGCGTACCGCGCGGCTTCCCCCGGCGACTCCCCGGCGAGCAATCCGTACATGAACCCGGCGGCGTAGTTGTCGCCCGCTCCGGTCGTGTCGATCGCGTTGACCGGCGCAACGGGAACCGACGAGGTCTCACCGTCGAGTCCGATGCTCGAGCCGTGTTTGCCGTCTTTCACGGCCGCGATTCCGCACCACGACGAAAGTTCGCGCGCGGCCTCACGCGCGCCGAACGACGCGTCGTCGAGCAGCGCGCACGCCTCCGTGCGATTTGCGAAGAGTATGTCGACCGATCCGCGAATCAGGGCACGAAAGTCGTCGCGGTACCGGTCGACCGCCATCGGATCGGCGACATCGAAAACGACCGTGGTATCATTGGCGCGCGCGGTCTCGATCGCCGCGGTCACCGCGCTCTTCTGCGACTCGGTGTCCCACATGTACCCGGTGAAGTGAAGCATCCGCGCGTCGCGCACGCGAGCATGGTCGACGTGCTCGGGAGAGAAACGTTGACACGCTCCCAAACGCGTGCACATCGTGCGTTCCCCATCCGGGCTGATCAGCACCAGACTCGAGCCGGTCGGCGCGTCGACCTGCGCCACCTCGGAGGTCACCCCGTCGTCGCGCAGCCCGTCGATGTAGATTCCGCCTAATTCGTCGTCGCCGATACACCCGGCGAGCGCCGACGACACACCGAGCACCGAAAGAGTGTTCATCGTGTTCGGACACGATCCCCCCGATGCGTAGAGTTTCTCGCGCGCGCCGAGCACCGTGAGAATACGGTCGGCGTGCGCGTCGTCGACGAGTCGCATCGTTCCCTTCTCGAGCGAGAGATCGACGAGTTCGTGGTCCTCGATATCGGCGAGAACGTCGATCAGCGGGTTCCCGATTCCGTATACGCTCACCGCGCCCATGCCGGCTCCTTCGTCGTCTCGACCTGGTATCCAGCACCGACCGCGTCGACGAGCGCCGATGCCTTGTCGGTGTTCTCCCACGGAAATGCGTCGCCGTGACGCCCGAAATGCCCGTACGCGGCCGTCTGGCGGTAAATTGGCCGTTTCAAATCGAGGGACTCGATGATCCCGGCAGGAGAGAGCTCGAAAACCGCGCGGACGGCTCTCGAGAGAGCCGCTTCGCTCGCCGCGGACGTGCCGAACGTCTGCACGCGGACCGAGACCGGAAAAGGAACGCCGATCGCGTACGCGAGGCTCACTTCGGCTTTGCGCGCCAATCGAGCCGCGACGAGATTCTTCGCGACGTACCGCGCCATGTACGCCGCCGACCGGTCGACTTTGCTCGGATCCTTTCCGCTGAAGGCGCCGCCACCGTGGCGCCCCATTCCACCGTACGTGTCGACGATGATCTTCCGCCCGGTCAGTCCCGAGTCACCGTGTGGACCTCCCGTGACAAACCGGCCCGTCGGGTTGACATAGTACGTGGTGTCGTCGTCGAGCAGGTCCGTTCCGCCGAGAACCGGGGTAACGACTTGGTCGATCACGGTGTCGCGAATCTCGTCGTACGAGACGTCGGGATCGTGTTGCTGACTTACAACGACCGTGCCGATCCGCTTCGGTCCGTCGTGATCGTACAAAAGCGTTACCTGACTTTTCGCGTCCGGCCGCATCCACTCGATCGTTCCGTCCTTCCGAAGCTCCGCGCCGCGCTGCAGCAGACGATGCGCAAACATGATCGGCGCCGGCATGAGCTCAGGAGTCTCGTCGCACGCATACCCGAACATCATGCCCTGGTCGCCTGCGCCCTGCTCGTCGAAGAGCCCCTCACCGGTCGAGACTCCCTGCGAGATGTCCGGGCTCTGCGCGTGCGGCATGTTCGCGACGCTCATGCTGCTCGCGTCGAGTCCAAACGAAGGGTCTGTGTACCCGACCTCCGCGGCGGTATCGCGTGCGATTTGCTGAATATCGAGCGAGGCATCGGTCGTGATCTCGCCGCCGACAATGACGATTCCCGTCGTCGTGAATGTCTCGCACGCCACGCGCGACTCCGGGTCGTCTTTCAGACACGCATCGAGAACCGCGTCGGATATCTGGTCGGCAAGCTTGTCGGGATGCCCCTCGCTGACCGACTCGGATGTGAAAAGATAGGCGTTCCCGTCGCCATTAGAAGAAAATTTGTTCGCCATAGTATTACCCTCCGTTTCATATCGATATTTTTATTTCCATAGAAATATTTTCGATACGAAATATTCGTAGAGCAATTATACGTGTAAAAGTCTTTTTTTCAACCCCCCCTTCGATTTTTTTTCTCTTGCTATCCGGAAAAAGGCAACATTGACGAATTGGGATATTTGGAGTATAAAAGGCGGATGAACATGGTTGACCGCGTTCGGCGTCGGTGGTAGCGATGGCGGAACAAACAGGCGGCGCCGAAGCCCGGATGCTCGATCCTCTTTTCATCCATCTGACCAAAAGGTTACGCGAGATCGCACGAGCCTTCAACAAGTACTCGAAATATCTTCAGGAGAATCACCAGATCACGATCCCGCAAGTCGTGTGTCTGCGCGAGGTTCACGAGCACGGGCCAATCACGCTCAGCGCATTGACGAACATCGTCGCGCTCAACAACAGCACCGTCACGGGCATCGTCGATCGTCTCGAAAAACAAGAGCTGCTCGTCCGGACGCGCACGAGCGCCGACCGCCGCCAAATTCATCTCGCGATGACCGAGAAGGGAGTTGAGTTTCTCACGACGAGCCCGCCTCCGGTCCCCGAGCGGCTGATCAGCGGAATCACGCGTCTTTCGAAAGATGACGTCGACCGTATCGTCTGGGCGGTCGATCAGCTCGCCGAACTCTTGCGCGAGGCCGACCTCGACGGCATAGACTGAACCATCATCTAATCTGAATCACGCCTCGCGTTCGATGAACCTCCGGTTTCCGTCGAGCCGATCGAGCGTCATATCAAGAACACCCGAACTGACGCGCGGCTCATTTTTCCGGTACTCAGCGATGAACCCCGTGACTTCCTTGTCACGCCCGAGTCCTCCGTACGGAATCACCGTCGCGAACGTCGCGCCGAGGTGATACGCGTGGATCTGCGAGAGCGCCTCGAAGTGGCGGAGAAACCACGGCCACAGGTACGGCCGGAACGTCGGATTCGCCGACGCGGAGCGCAGAAAATACAACCTGTTCCGAACCGGAACGGACTCGATCACAAACGCAAGAATATCGTCGACCGCTTTCGCGTCGCGGACCGAACCGAGCGCCGAGAGCAGATGCGACTTGCGACCTTCGGGCGTGTCGGTACTCTCGATCGAGGTGCGAACCCAACCGACAACCGACGAGTCGAACGCGGCCGCGCATCGCAGCATCACCGGAAACAAATCCGGGTGCACCGAGTCGCCCGCGACGATTTCCGCGGCGATTTCGTCCGCGCGCGTCCGGACGTCTTGGGCACCAAAAAGCGCGAGCGCCCAGAGCACGGTGTCGCGGAGCAGTACGTTCCGATACGGTTCATCGGGAGTCGGGTTGGCGAGTAGATCACCGGAAAGCCGCTCGAGTAACGTAATCCCGGTCGCACGGATTCGATCATCTCCTCCGAGCAGCTCGAAGAGATCCGATAGCGCCGATGCGATTTCGTACAGCACGACGTACTCGGTCTCATCGGCGAGAAACTTCTCGAGGAACGTGAGGAAGAACTCGAGACGCACCAGACCCGCGTGGACAAAGGCAA
>PXBQ01000049.1 GCA_003566875.1 Spirochaetaceae bacterium
CGCGCGTCGGTCGACACGTCAATCGAGGCCGACGAAGCCGCGTACAGCGTGCACGACGTGATGAACATCATCCGGCAGAACGCGGCCGACGTCATCAATATCAAGATCGGGAAGGCGGGTGGGCTGTACGCGGCCAAGAAGATCGCGGCTTTGGCCGAAGCCGCCGGTCTGAAGTGCGTACTCGGTACCGCATGGGGTCTTGGCCCTGAGGTTGCCGCGAAGCTTCACCTCGCGGCCTCGACGGTCGGTGTAACCGACGCGGTCGAGTTCACCGAGATCCTGCTTCACGGAAACCCACTCGCTTCGCCGGGGCACGAGGCGCTCTCGGTCCCACTCGACGCCGACGGATGTCTGTCGGTACCCGACCGGCCCGGACTCGGGGTGGAGCTCGATCCTGCGCGCATCGACGAGTTGACGATTCGGTAACACGCGCTGCCGCTCGTCGATAAAGGGAATAACGGCTTCGTTGCGTGCCACTAGTATTCATCTGCCGATACAAGCGATTGACTACCCTTGTCGGCAACAGCGGCAGTATCTTACAAACATGAAGAAGACTTCGCGCGTCGCGCGCATCGTGCTTGTCGCTCTCGGCGTTGTCCTTATGAGTGCAGCGGTCGTTCCGATGGTTATCCCGATCTCGACGGCTGGATCGGTGAGCCGACGCGACCTCGCGGGGCCGGAGAGTCGGTTCGTTCGGCTTGAGGGTATTGAGATCCATCACGAGGCGTCTTCGGCCGAACTCGGGAGACAGGCGTTTGTTTTGCTTCACGGCTTCGGTGCAAGCACGTACTCGTGGCGAGAGGTCGTCGAGCCGCTTTCGGAGATCGCTCCGGTGATCGCGTTCGACCGACCGACGTTTGGTCTGACCGAACGCCCGATGCAGTGGCGCGGTGATAGCCCGTACGGCCCCGACGCGCAGATCCTGATCGTTCTCGCGCGCCGGATCGCGTCGAGCGGCGACGAGTTTCTCAGACGGTCGTGGTTCGACTCGTCGCTCGTGACCGACGATACCGATCGCATAGTCCTTACTGAGCAGTCGGTGAAACTCGCCTCGGATCTTCCGAACGCACGGCTCGTAGTCATCCCCGAGAGCGGCCACGTCGCGCACGAAGAGACGCCGGTTCCGTTCATGGAAGCGGTGCGCGGTTTCATCGCGGGGCATGGTTTGTTCGACTGACGGGGATCGACGGGCATGACGGTGTGGTCGAGTAAGCGCACCAGGTGAAACCGTTGGAATGCTATGCGCAAGAAGGAGAGAACGTGAAATGAGTTCGGACGCTCGCACAGTATTGCCGGTAATTAGAACCAAAGCACAGGCGAAAGAGATTTACGACAAAATGAGCCCGTTCTACGATTATTTCGCCGGAGTCTTTGAGCGGAAGAGTAGAAACGAGGCATTGAAGCGGTTGAATATCTCAAGGGGTGAGACCGTTCTCGAGATTGGTTTTGGAACCGGTCATTGCTTGAAACAAATAACTGAGGCAGTGGGGCACGAAGGCAGGGTCTACGGGATCGATATCTCCTCCCGAATGCTCGCAGCAAGCAGGCGAAGACTTGAAAAGGCCGGCCTTTGGAGTAGGGCTGAATTGACTTGTGACGATGCACTGAAAATGCCGTACACGGACAGCAAATTCGACGCCGTTTTCTCGAGTTTTACGCTGGAACTCTTCGATTCCCCTGAAATCCCACAGATGCTCGCCAAAATCAGACGCGTTCTGAGGCCTAACGGGAGGATTGGCGTTGTTAGTTTGTCGAAAGAAGACGGGGATTCTCGGTTTCTGACATTGTACGAGTGGTTGCACCGCAAACTGCCACGATATATCGACTGTAGACCCATCTATGCCGAACGGTCAATTGAGGATGCAGGGTTTGAGATCCAATATAAGGAGCGAGTTGGTTTATTCGGATTGCCGGCAGATATCGTCATTGGCACAAAGCCGCCACCGTACCTCACTTGAACAGAAACGCCTCGGTGCCGTCGAACTCGTCGCCGGTGTCCCCTTCGAGGTAGTGCGTGCAGCGAGAAAGGTAGTACACCGACGCCCGGTCCTTCGGGTCGATCGCGAGAACCGTTTCAAACCGCTGCGCGGCGTCCTGGAACCTCTTCAGAAAGTACAGCCGGATACCCTCCCGGAAGTCCTCGAGCGTGCGGTCCTTCAGTTCGGTGATCCGGGCGTCAAAACCGTCCATCACTTCGTAGATCTCGGTCTCGACGTTCTTGCCGTACAGACGCGTCTTTCCCAGGTACCGGATCGAGAACGTGTCCGCACCGACCTGGTCGTACACGTCCTTGCTGATCAGGATCGCGGACCCGAACACCTTCGTGATTCCCTCCAGACGAGAGGCCAGGTTGACCGCGTCGGCGATCACCGTGCCGTCGATGCGCTCCTGTTCACCGATCGTCCCGAGCATCACCATGCCGCAATGGATCCCGATCCCGATCTCGATCGGCATCTTCCCGGCCTCGTAGCGCCGGCGGTTAAACTCCCAGAGCTCGCGACGGATCTCGACCGACGCGCGTACCGCGTCGGCCGGGGAGTGCGGAAACAGCGCCATGATCGCGTCTCCGATGTACTTGTCGATGAAGCCTCTGTGTGTGCGGATAATCGGCGAGATGCGCGAGAGGTACGAGTTCAGAAAGTTGAAGTTCTCTTCCGGCGTCATCGACTCGGACAACGCCGTGAAAGAACGAATGTCCGAGAACAGGATCGAGGTCTCACGCTGAATCTGGTCGCCGAGCTTGATATCGAGAATGCTGTCTTTTTTCAACAGCTCGAGAAATTCCATCGGTACAAACCGGCCGTACGCGACGTTCAACGCCGAGAGCGCTGCGGTCCTCTCCTGCCGCATCAGGTTGAACTGATCCGCCAACGCGAGCGACAACAGAACAACGACGATCACCGAGCCGACCGACCCCGCCCACGTGGTGAACGCGGTTGTCGGAAGCACGCCGAGCGACTTGAGCGCGAAGACCATCGTGCCGGCCAGGAACGCCGCCCACGCCGGGAAATAGATCCGAGCCGCGCGATTCCCTCGGATCAACGCGCTGCCGCTGTTGAGAAGGATCACCAGGAACGCCGCGAGATTTACCACGGTCGCCACGCGGATCGAGATCGCGTACGGCGCTGTGAACGCGAGAACGGCATTCAAGCCACATATCGCCATCAGCCCGAGCAGCACTTTGTCGAACAGAGGAGCGGTGGCCGGGGTATCCAGGAATTTACGATTGAAAATCAAACACCAGAACGTGCCGCCTGCGATGAAGAACGGCAGCGAGGCATCCGCCCACCAGGTGCCGGTCGACCAGAGGTACTGAACCGAGTAGCCGTTGATCGAGGCCTGGAAGAAGACGTAAAAGAGAATGAAGAGCGAGTAATACAGGTACGACACCGTCCTCAGGCCGGCCAGCAGAAAGAGGTTGTACACCAACATGATGAACATCGCGCCGAAGTAAATGCCCATCAGAATCTGTTCGGTCAGCGCCTGCCGTTCAAACACCGCAGGTGTCTGGACGATGAACGGGACATCGATCGCGGAGCCGGTCTCGAAGCGGAACAAGAGGTTGCGCGTCTCACCTGGCGGAACCTCGACAGGGAATACGAAGTTCCGGTAGAAAACCGGTCGCGCATCGAAGGGTTGCCTGTCGCCGAGCTCCGCGAGCAGGACGGGCGGATCGTTCGCCGCCGGATCGAAGAGATACAGTTGGATCGAGTCGTGTAGCGGGTACGCGACCTGTACGTACCACTCCGTCTGCGACGTGGAGTTCCGGAGCGGCAAGGACAACCAGTACGCCGACGACGTGAACCCGAAGTTCAGCGTGATTCGTTCAGACCGGCGCCACAGATCCGATGCCGCCGCATCCGCCGGCGTCATCGTCCCGCCGACGTCTTCAAGGTAGCGCACGGAACGTCCCGGGCGGTACGTCTCACCGGCGTCGGAAAGCCGCACAGGCTCACCGAGCGGGCCGTCCGCCAAAATTGGTGCTGCAACGATGAAGGTCAGGAGCAGCGTCGCGAAAAAAATAAGCCTTGAGTTTCGCATTGATTATCCCTGTTGAGGTGTTCGGCGAGTGTGACAACGAACCCGCTTTTCCCTGAGAGGCAAGTATAGCACGTCGCCGTCGGATAGAGTCGGTACCGTTACGAACCATTTGAGAAAGGCGTCAATTGCAGTCGGATTCTCCGTTTCCCCTTTGACAGGCGACGATAATTGAGTAAATTGCTATGGTAGGAATAGAACACGAGGAGGATTTTTAACATGAAGCGCAGTTCACACGCAGTCTGGAAGGGAGATCTCAAGTCGGGCAGCGGCACCATGAAGGTGGGAGCGGATCTTTTCTCGGGCCAGTACAGTTTTGCGTCCCGGTTTGAGAGCGGGAC
>PXBQ01000138.1 GCA_003566875.1 Spirochaetaceae bacterium
CGTTGATCGCGAGCGACGCGAGCACGTTCATGACAGCCGCGTCGCGCACCGGCATGACCAATCCCAAGAGCGCGATGCCGATCAGCCCACTCCCAAATCCGGCCGATCCTTGGACCAAGCCTCCGATAAAAAACGCCCCGACGATCCATGTCCATGCGAAATCCAAGTATCTCTCCTGTCGTCCCAATCGGCTGCAATCGTCGATCCGGCGTATCCGGCGCCGTCAGGAACGCGCGGTTGCGTTTCGGGACAGAGCGCCCGGTGAGACTGGTTTTGTCCAAGTCCTGGTTTCATTGTTGACCGCCGCGACGATGATGGAAAGCCTTATTTTGAATATTTCAAAAAAATGACTATATTGTTCATAACAACGATGGTGATGGGCCGAACTTCGGCCGTCCCGGAGCTGAATGTTTTCGATAAACGGCAGTGATACTCGGTGGGAAAATGAATGTCTTTTTGACGTGGTGCCGAGGCATGAAGCTTGTGAGTCCTGAACGACGAAAATCGTCCATTGCCACGAGAGTCGTAACGGCGTTTTTCCTTCTGTTCGCTCCTGTAGCTTTTCTTCCGGCCGGCGCCGCGACGGCTGACCTTACAGTGATCCAGATTTTCCAGTCCGAGGGTGCCCGCGACGAGTCGATTGAGTCGGTGATGCACAGCGCGATGGCGTTCGCTCTTGCACAAGCCGGGCCGGTCGTCGCCGACCCTCTATTGTCGCCGTCCGATCATCTCAGCCGAGGCGAGTTGATCGAGTACGCGAAGCTACGCCGTGCGGACCTGATTCTTTCCGGAGACTATAGCGTTCGTGACCATGGCGTCACGGTTACGATCGAGTTGGTCGATGTGGCCGCCGCCGAAGTGATTGCAGTCGCTGAGGTTTCGCGGGCATTGGATCTGTTGTTCGATCGGTTCGCGATCGATGCAGTGGTCACACTTCGGGACCAGGCGTATGCGCGAATCGCTGAACTTATCGCAGAGAAACGGCGACGATATCCGGACGTCCCCACGGTTTCGGACCTCGAGCAGCCGCCCGATGATGTGCGTCCAACCGACGCGGAGGAGGTCGTAACCCCCGCGATCAGCGAGCGGATTGCACCGACTCGGCCGCGATTCCAGGTTGTCGCAGATGCCGGTCGTCCGGTTCCGATCGGCCCTTTCGGTGAGTATTTCGATCCGGGGTACTCAATGGAGTTGCTGATCCGGTTCAACCTCGCTCGTGTTTCGGCCGGGCTCTCGACCGCGTTCATTCGATTCGACCCTGAACGCGACGATATGGGAGATTACGTTCGGTCGTTCGTGTCGATAGCAACCGATTTCTCGGTAACACTCTTCACGATCGGTCCGGTGGAGATGTTTCTCCGCGCCTCGGCCGGCGCAGCGTTACGGCTCCACGACGGATCGCCTGTATCCGACAGGCTAGGCCCGGCGCTCCCGCTGCTGAGACTGGGAACCGGTGCCCAGGTGTGGCTCTCACGGAGTGTATCGTTGATCCCCGGCGTATCGTTCGACTCGATGGTTCATATGTTCCGCGAAAGCGGAGGAGGTCCGATAGGATTCGAGTACATACCCGTCGTTAGGCCGACAATCGCGATCGCGTTCCGCTCGGGAGCGGAGTGAGCGTGTTTGTCATGGCGGTGTCGTCGTCTCGAGTCCCGGAGTCACCGGAATTACGCGGAATTCGTGATTCTGCGCAAACAAAGCGGTATATTTCTACTGCAATGGGCAATCGCATTCACCACAATCGAGCCGGGTTTGTGTTTCTTGCCGCGGCGGTACTCGTGATTGCGTCGTGCGGCGAGTACTCGGTATACGATCTACTGGGCTCGCAGCAGGAAGGGCTGTTCGCGCTCACGCAAACGGAGGTCGTTACGGTGACGGGTGCACAGTACGCGTTGGCGGCCACGGGCGGCCATACCGAGTACTCGTTCACGAAGCTGTCGGGACCCGGAGAAGTCTCGGTCGACGGGGTGTACACGGCGCCCGCGTTCATCACGGACGACGATAACGTCGCGATCGTCACGGCGACCGATCGAGTCGGTTCGTCCGACAGCGCGAAGATCACAATCTATGACCGCCTGACGGCTGACCCGCTGTCGACAACGGTCCCGATGGGCACCGTGTCCGTTGAGCTCGACGTGGATATTACCGGTGGGATCGGTGAGGTGACCGTACTCTCAAACACGATCGAAGCGAACACCGCGGTAATCCACGATCCAGTTCACGATCCAGTTCTATTCTACACACCGGCGGAATCCGGTAAGGACCGTATTGAACTCAGCGACGAGTATGGGAGTATCAGCGTCGTCACGGTGACGGTATTCAACCCGGACGTTATATCGATCGATCCGACGAGCGCGATCGTGGCCGCCGGAGAGACGGTCGAATTCACGGTCCATTGCTCGAGCGGTGACTTTGACATTGAGCCTGTTGATGAGAGTGACGGTTCGATCAGTCACGACGCCGGCTCAGATACTTTCACGTTTACCGCTTCGGAAGACTTGTCCGAGGCTGCTGAAGTTGAGATAACCGTCACCTCAGAAGGTCTTCCAGCTACCGCTACCGTGTATATCGTGATCGGCGAGGACCCTGGGCCTCTGAACGTATCGCCGTCCAATGTGGAAATGAATACGGAGGGACGTGTCACGTTGACCGCCTCCGGCGGCATCGTTCCGTACGTTTTTGAGCTTGCCGCGGGCGGTGGCGAACTCATGGAAGATCCCGATGGTATTACCGCCGTATTCACGGCTGCGGAGCAGCCGGGGACTGCGCGCGTTCGTGTGTACGACAGGACCGGAGATTTCGTCGTCGCGCAGATCAGAGTCAAAAAGAACTAAAAGCACGCGGAAGCTAGAATGAAAGGGATCAAAAAGTAGGTGAAACGTCATGTGTATTAAGTCGTGTATTTTCGGATATCGGTCGGGTATCGGTGCCGGGCATCCGGTCCGAGTGGTGGTTCTCGTGATACTTGTCACGCTGCTTTTTTTCTCGTGCGGTGAACTGTCGATGTTCGAGGCGTTGGAGTCGGAGGAACCCGGATCTCTCACCGTCGCGCAGTCGAACGTGACGCTGCCCCCCCGCGCGCAGTTCCAGGTTTCGGCAACCGGTGGATTCACGCCGTACACGTATGAACTCGCCGAAGGGATGTCGGCCGGAACGATCGATCCAACAACGGGGATGTACTCGGCTCCCGGCGTGGCGACGACCGATGAAGTAGTCGTGATCGACCGGTACGGCGCGCACGTGACGACGTTCATTCACGTCTACGATCGGTTGCGCGTGGTGCCGTCGTCGTTTTCCATTTCGGTGGGGGAGACGCGGATGATCTCGGTGCGCGGTGGCCGCGGTGCACTCGCGCTGCTCACCGACGAAACTCGCGGCGACGCCGCGTGGTATCCGGGGCCGGGGGACCCGATCGGTTCGCCTGCCGAGGTGTTTTACACAGCGCCGACCGACCCGGGCGACAACGGCGACGTGTTCGGCGTTCAAGACGGCGCCGGAAACCTCGCGACCGTCACGGTGACCGTGTACGCCGCCGAAACTTTGCGATTTGAGGCGCCGGTTGAGGTGATCCAAGCCGGCGACAGTATCGAACTCACCGTGCATGGTGGCGATCCTCCGTACGTGTTTGCTGTTGCGCCGCCGTACGACAGCACGGAAGACCTCGGCCCCGCCGGCCCAACCTCGGTCGTCTTTAACCATCCCGGGACAACGCTTGACGCCGCGGTGATAACGGTCACCGACGGGGATGCCGAAGCGTCGGTGACGGTTCACGTCGTCGATACCGAGCTTCTCCCGCTCGCGATTTCGCCGAGTTCTCTAAAGGTCGCCGACGGTACAACGGTCGAGTTCACCGCTTCGGGTGGCGTGAAGCCGTACACGTTCGAGCGCGTCGGCCCCGGATCCGGGCAACCCGTGATTGTCGACGACATCACCGCGCGGTATACCGTCTCGTTTCCGCCCGGGGCCGCGCATATTCGGTTGACCGATGCAACCGGCGAAAACGTGACCGCCAAGATCGATGTGACACAGTAGCAACTCGCCATTGCGGTTGTTTCGCATCCGACGGCAACCGGTTATGGTGTGCGAATGAGAACGAAAATGGTGATCGGTATCGGCACATGAGAGTAATCCAGAAACAGTTCACGCTCCCGCACCATCGACGCGGGTTTCACTTGATCACGCGCGCGATCGAGGACCAACTTCCCGAGTTGCGCGAGTTCGCCGCCGGGATCGCCCACGTGCACATTTTGCACACCTCGGCGGGCCTCACCCTAAACGAGAACGCCGATCCCGACGTCCGGCGCGATATGGAGTCGATCTTCAACCGTTTGGTGCCGGAGAACGAGCCGTACTACATTCATACGATCGAAGGGCC
>PXBQ01000463.1 GCA_003566875.1 Spirochaetaceae bacterium
AAAGAGTCCGCGGCGATCTGGCAGTCTCTCGGGATCCCATCCGAGCGGATATACTTTCTGGGGCGCGAAGACAACTGGTGGGGCCCCGCGGGCGCGACCGGTCCGTGTGGCCCGGACACAGAGATGTTTATCGACACCGGGCTCCCCGGAACACCGGAGAGTCGGCCGGGTGTATCGGACGGGAAGTACCTGGAGATCTGGAACAATGTTTTCATGCAGTATCAGAAGAACGCCGACGGCTCGTATACGCGGCTCGATCGCCAGTGCGTCGACACGGGGATGGGAATTGAGCGGACAATCACGATTCTGCAGGGCAAAACGACGGTGTACGACACCGAGCTGTTCCAGCCGATTCTCGCGGAACTCTCACGTCTCGCGGGCAAGAGGTACGGTGACGACGCGGACGTCGACGTCTCGATGCGCATAATCGCGGACCATGTGAGGACCGCGGCTTTCATCCTCGGAGATGAGAACTCCGTCGTTCCGTCGAACGTCGGCCAGGGGTACATTCTCCGCCGATTGATTCGGCGCGCGGTGCGTCACGGACGGAAAATCGGACTCGAAGGCCGTTTTCTCGAGAAACCCGCGCGGATTATTCTGGAGATGTACGGAGAGGTCTACCCGTCGCTCGTACGCGACGTCGCTTCGGTGGTGCACGAGTTCAACCAAGAGGAAGAGAAGTTTCTCGAGACTTTGAAAAAAGGCGAGCACGAGTTCGAAAAGATGCTTCCAAATCTCATGAAAAACCCGGCAAAAACGATTCCCGGCCGAGTCGCGTTTCGGCTGTACGATACGTTCGGATTTCCCGTAGAGATCACCGAGGAGCTCGCGGCCGAGCACGGGATGACGGTGAAACGCGATGAGTTTGACGCCGCGTTCAAAGAACACCAGGAGAAGTCAAAGCTCGACACAAATCAGACGTTCAAAGGTGGACTCGCTGACCACTCGGACCGGACCACGCGGTTGCATACGGCGACTCACCTGCTGCACAAGGCGCTCAAGATGGTGCTCGGCGAACATGTCGCGCAGAAAGGCAGCAATATTACTGCCGAGCGGTTACGGTTTGATTTTTCCCACCCCGAGAAGATGACGCCGGAGCAACTGCAACGCGTCGAGAGCATCGTGAACGAACAGATCAAGCGTGACCTGCCCGTGACGTGGAAGCAGACGACTCTCGCGGACGCGCAGGAGGCGGGTGCGACGGCGTTGTTCGGCGAACGTTACGAGGAAGTCGTGAAGGTGTACACGATCGGAGACTTCTCTATGGAGGTATGCGGCGGGCCGCACGTCGAAAGTACCGGGGAACTCGGTGCTTTTCGTATCGCAAAGGAGCAATCGTCGTCGCAGGGCGTCCGGCGCATCAAGGCCGTGCTCGAGTAGAGTCGAGGCGCTCCGCGGCCCTTTCTATTCGCGCGTGATCTCGTCGCGTTTTATCCGATCGAGCAGGTCCGACACGAAGAAGTTGCGTATCCCGAGTTTCTGAAAAGCCGTGAGCGTTTCGACGGCCGCGGTCTTTTTGTTCAGCTTGAGGTAACACTCGGCGATCTCGACGTACAGCCGATGATTCTTGGCATCGTGCTTCAGGAGCGCCTCGAGCGACTCGATTGCGTCGGTGTAACGACCGTGCGCTTTATTGATCAGCGCGAGTCCGAGAATCGCGTACGTGTCGAACTCGATGTTCAGCGCCTTGCGATAGTACTTCTCGGCCTCATCGTACAGGTCCATGTTCCGGTACGCGTCGCCGGCGCGCGTAAGGATGACTTTGTTGTTCGGGTCGTTCTCGATGATCTTGTTCCAATACTCGAGCGATTTCTCCTGGTGATTCATGCCGCGATAACAGTCGGCCATCCCAAAGAGCGCGTAAAAATTCTTCGGGTCGCGGTCGAGCGCTTTCTGGAACCACTCGATACCCTGGGCGTATGTCTTCAACTTCCGATGGCAGTTTCCGAGCGACGTCAGGACACGGATGTCTGCGGAGTCTCCGGCGATCTCCGCCATCCTCGTCCAGTAGTTCATTGCGGCTTGGTAGTCTTTGAAATCATAATGCAGATGTCCGAGTCCGATCAACGCGTACGCATTGTCGGCTTCCATCTTCAACACTTTTTGGTAGATCTCGCGTGAACGGTCGAAGTCGCGCACCTTGCGATACGCGTCGGCGACGCGCGTGAGGACCGTGATGTTCTGATCGTCGTGATTGAGGTACCTTTCCCAGATTTTGATCGCGCGATGGTAGTATCGGAGCGATTTGTAACAGTCGGCGAGCCCGAACAGCGCGTAGTTGTTGTCCGGGTGTTTGTCGAGACAGCGCTGGTAGTAATCGACGGCATTCTTGTACCGTCTTTTTTTGCGCTCGGAATCGCCGAGTCCGACAAGCGCGTAATTATTGTCGCTGTCGAGTTCGAGAATATCGCGGAAAAGCGCTTCGGCGTCGTCGACGAAGTTCTCTTTTAAGAGCTGATACGCCTCTTGTGACATCTCCGCGATTTTCTGAAGCTGCTCGCGCCTCTCCCTCTCCTCGGCTTCGATCAAGTCCCTCTTGTCGTCGGTCATTCTATTTGTTTTTCCTTCGACTCATTCATCCATATCCGGATCACACCGGCGATTTTTTCTGCCATTTCCGACACTCTCTTTGGTTCCGGCGCGACCCAGTACATTCGGATCGCCTCCAGCGCGTTATTCTTCTTCGCGTAATAATCGCCGATCCTTATAAGTCCGTCACTGTACTTAACGGTCAGGAAAATCCGTTTTGCTTCCTCACACTTTCCATTATTGAAAAATTCATTCCCTTTCCGAATCAGTAACGTCTTTTGTTGCGCGGTGAGCGCAGGCGCCTGTGTGGTCTTTGCAAACCCATTCTTTGGAATCGTCGAATTATCACCCATTTTTAACCCAAGACCCGCCTAGTATACCGCAAACCAACACCGGGTTCAAACGTTCCAACGGGTTTTTTTCAAACTATAGAGTTCCCTTTGTCGACATCGCGGCTCGATCCGACTCGAGCGGCGTGTACGCGGTCTTGAGCGCCTTTCCGAGCGCTTTGAACGCCGCCTCGACGATGTGATGACTGTTGAGGCCGTGGCGGCTAACAACGTGTAGGTTAATCGCCGCACGATTGGCGAGCGCGGTAAAAAACTCGCGCAGAAGCGACGTATCAAACGTTCCGACGCTCGGTTGTGGAAAATCGAGCGCAAACACCAGGTACGGTCGTTCGCAAACATCGATCGCCACCTCGCAGAGAGCGTCGTCCATCGGTATTACGCTGTGCCCGTACCGGGTCACCGCGCCCAATTTGGTAAAGGTTTTTCGCAGCGCATCGCCGAGGACCAGGCCGACGTCCTCGACCAGGTGATGAGCGTCGACGTCGATGTCTCCGGTCGCCGCGACGGAAAGCGTGAACGCTCCATGGAACGCCGCCGCGCGCAACATATGGTCAAAAAAAGGCACGCCGGTCGAGATCTCGGGAGCTCCCGCCGACGACATGTCGAGTCCAACGGTAATGCTTGTCTCTTTCGTCGTCCGTTCGATCGTGATCACACGTACTCCTCACTCGTGAATTAGCGCCGCGAGCTCGTCGATGCGCGCGTAGTGGATCTTATAATACGCCGGATTCGCGATCATGGAAACAGAGATCGATGCGAGTTCCTCGCGCACGACGAGATTGTTCGCGCGCAGGGTCGAGCCGGTCTCGACGAGATCGACGATGTACGGCGCGAGCCCGAGCACCGGTGCGAGCTCGACCGAGCCGTTGAGTTTTATGATCTCGACCGCGACGCCGCGCTTGTGGAAGTGATCGCGCGCGAAACGGGTGAACTTGGTCGCGATCGTCATGTGTCGTGCCCCGTCGGGATCGAAATCCGCGTGTGTCGCGAGACACATCCGGGTCCCGCCGAACGAGAACCTTTCGATCCGGAAGAACCGATGACCGGACTCGTACACGACGTCTTCACCGCACACGCCGAGCCCGGCAATGCCGTGCGCGACGTACACCGGAAGATCGGCGTTCTTGACGAGCAGGAATCGAAACCGGCCGCTCTCATCGTCGGCGACAAGCTTTCGGTCGGTGAACTCGAACCGTATGCCGCGAGAGGCGAGGGGTTCGCGCACCTGTTCTTCGAGGCGGCCTTTTGGCAGCGCGATCGTGAGCGGGTTTTCGTGTCGCTTCATACTGTCGCAATCCTCCCGGTTGCCCGAAGCGTTCGAGCGGACGCGAGCCGCGCGCGGAAGCCCTCGCCGTCGGCGGTCGCGATCGTCGGTGGGTTCTCATCACCGTCTATCACGGCGATTTCGTCGATCTTACGGACTAAAACCGAGAATCCGACCGACGGAGCGGGAAAACCGAACTGCTCGAGCAGCGCGTCGTAGCGGCCCC
>PXBQ01000499.1 GCA_003566875.1 Spirochaetaceae bacterium
ACGGTTCTAAAGGAAGGCTGAAGATGCGCGACGTATTCTCTGTTGGAGTGATATCCGGCGTTCTCCATACAATGCTCAGTCTGGCCACCCCGTTTCTGTACGCGGCGCTCGGCGAGACCTTCTCGCAGCTTTCCGGCGTCGTTAACCTTGGCGTTGACGGCATTATGCTGTTGAGCGCTTTCTTCGCTTTTTACGCCGTGTACATGACCGGTAGTATCTGGCTTGGCTTGCTGATCGCGATGCTGGTAGGCCTTCTGATGGGTCTTCTGATGTCGGTCGTCAGCGTCACGTTCAAGGCTCAACAGGGCATCAGCGGAATCGGGCTGCAGATGCTCGGGTTAGGTCTATCGAGTTTGTTGTTCAAAGTCCTCGTCGGTACCGTCCGAACCGTCTCCGGATTCCGACCGGTCAGGATACCGCTGCTCGGTGACATTCCGTTTATCGGTGCGATCTTCTTCAATAACAGTTTGTTGGTATACGGTGCCTTCTTACTGGTGCCGATCTCGTGGTTCGTGCTCGAACGCACCACGCTTGGGCTCAAGATCAAGGCTGTCGGCCAGAATCCCAACGCCGCGGACTCCGTCGGAATCAACGTTAACCGGATTCGGTATCTCAGCGTTTGCATCGGCGGCGTACTCGCCGGCGTCGCCGGCGCCGCTCTATCTATATCGATTGCCAATCTTTTTCAAGACAACCTGACTGCCGGTCAAGGGTTTATCGCCGTCGCCCTGGTGTACTTTGGTGGTTGGAGTCCGATCGGAGTGATGGGCGGCGCGTTGCTGTTCAGTTTTGCCAACTCGGCGCAGTTGTGGCTCCAGGTACTGGGGGTCGACATCCCGTCCAGTCTGGCGGTCATGCTTCCGTACGTCTTAACGATCGTCGTACTGACGATCAGCGTCAACCGCGGTAAACAGCCGGCCGCGCTAAACAAGCAGTTCTTCCGCGGGGAAAACTAGTGGTCGTCAAAATGTCGTCTGAATGGGATCGTTGATCCCTCGTTCAATAGCCGGAAAATCCGGCAGCTCAAAAAGGGAGATCTAGAATGAAGATCACCAGGATGCTCACAGTTCTTTTCTTGACCATGATTGCGGCGACAGCCGTGCTCGCCGCCCCTTCTCGGGAAACCGCCCAAACCGGCGATCGTCCGCTGCGGATCGCAGTCGTGATGCCGAGTTCGACCAATGACATGGCGTTTAGCCAATCGATGTGGACGGCCTTAGTGGCGGTGCAACAGGAAATGGGAGGCGCTTCGGCGTTGGAGTTAGTGTCCTCCGAAAACATGTTCAACGTTCCGGACGCCGCTGGGGCCATCAGAGACTACGCCGGCCAGGGGTTCGACATCGTGGTCGCCCACGGCTCGCAGTACGGCTCATCGGTGCAAGACATTGCACCCGACTTTCCGGAGACAGTGTTTGCGTGGGGGACCGACGTTAACACCTTTGGAATGCCCAACGTGTACGCGTACACCGCCGCTGCCGAACAGGGTGGGTACATTAATGGTATTCTGGCCGCGCACATGTCGCGCAGCGGTCGTGTTGGGGTCACCGGCCCGATCGAGGTCGGCGATGCAAAAACGTACATCGACGGATTCGTCGCCGGCGTAGAGTCGACCCGTCGCAACACCTCTGTCAGCAAGACCTGGACCGGCAGCTTCTCGGACGTCGCGCTGATGACCGCCGCAGCACGAACGCACATCTCAAATGGGGCGGACTCGCTCACCGGGTCATCGCAGTCGGTGGTCGGTTCGGTTGGCATGGCACGCGAAGCCGGTAACGTATACTGGTTCGGGACGCAGGCCGATCAAACCGATCTCGCCCCGGAGTTGGTCGTAGCGTCGCAGATCTACGACTGGACAGGCATGGTCCGTGAGATCATCGCTAACCAGAAAGCGGGAACTCTTGGTGGTCAGTCCTACGTCTTGACCTTTGCCAATGACGGGCTGAAAATGGCGTTCAATCCGGCGATCAGCATTCCGGCTGAAGCCAAGGCAGCGGCCGAAGCCGCCATTGAAGGCATCAAGACCGGCGCTATCCAGGTCCTTCCTTAAGGCCCGAGCATTCTATTGCCGTCCGCAGCGTCGCTGTGGGCGGCCTTCTTTGTCAGGAGGTTTTCATGGGCGGAACACTTTCTCAGGTAACCATGAAGGGTATAGTCAAAACGTTCCCGGGCGTGAAAGCCTGCAATCAGATCGATTTCGACGTCAAAGGTGGCGAGGTGCACGCCCTGCTCGGCGAGAATGGGGCCGGAAAAAGCACCTTGATGAAAATTCTCTACGGGATGTTGCGTCCCGAGAGCGGTGAGATCGCGATCGACGGCACACAGGTCGAGTTTCGGTCTCCCGCCGACGCGTTGAAGGCCGGTATCGGCATGATCCACCAGCACTTCATGTTGGTTCCGACCATGACGGTGGCGCAGAACGTCGCGCTCGGTCAGAAATCCAGTCGCGGATTCCTGCTCGATCTCGATGTCGTATCGCAGAAGGTACGCGAGCTCTCTGCGGCCTACGGCCTCAAAGTGAACCCCGATGATCTGGTGGCCCACCTCTCTGTCGGCGAGCAGCAGCGCGTCGAGATCATTAAAGCGTTGTACCTCGGAGCGCAGATTATCATTCTCGACGAGCCGACCGCAGTGTTGACCCCTCAAGAGGTCGATGATCTATTCGTCGTGCTCAAAAAGATGGTAGCCGAAGGACATGGCCTGGTTTTCATCTCGCATAAACTCCACGAGGTCACTGCGCTGAGCGATCGCATCACCGTGCTTCGCGATGGGCACTGCATGGGCACGTGTTTGTCGGGCGGCATGAGTCGCGACTCCCTGGTTAAATTGATGGTCGGCAGAGAGCTGAAGGCGCTCACCTCGCGCGAGTCGCACGCCGGGCCGGTCCGTCTGCAGATCGTGAACTTGTGCGTCGCCGGAGACCGAGGGAACCAGACGGTCTCCGGCGTCTCGCTCGCCGTGCACAGCGGCGAAATCCTCGGGATTGCCGGAGTCGCGGGAAACGGGCAACGCGAGCTCGCCGAAGCGCTCATCGGGGTTCGCCCGGTTACCTCCGGTGAGATCCTGCTCGATGGTCAGGATCTTTCGGGCTGGAAGCTCAACCGGCGCATAGACAGCGGGATGGCGATCATCCCCGAGGAACGTATGCTGGACGGAGCAATCAGGGATTTCTCGGTGCAGGAGAACGTCTTTCTGCACGATCATGCCGAAAAGGCTTTCCGCACCGGTATCTTCCTTCGGTTCAAAAAGATGGCCGAACACGCCCGGAATCTTGTCTCCGACTTCAAGGTCAAGACACCAAACCTTGACGTCCCGATCCGCAACCTTTCGGGAGGTAACATTCAGAAGCTGATCATGGCCCGGGAGTTGTCACGGCGGCCGAATGCCTTGATCGCCAGCCAGCCGACGCGGGGAGTGGACATTGGAGCTTCGGAGTATATTCGCCAGCAGCTCTTGAACCAACGCGACGACGGAACCGCCGTTCTGTTGATCTCTGAAGACCTCGACGAGTTGTTTGACCTCTCGGACCGCATCGCGGTGATGTACGAGGGACACATCATGGGGATCTTCGGCCGTCACGAGACCGACGTTCGCACCATCGGGTTTTTGATGGCCGGCATGAAACCGGAGGACATCCCGGAACCCGACGAGTCGCGGCCTGGGTGCCTGGATGCGGTTGTATGACGCAGATACCGCGGCACGCCTTACGAATCACGGTCAACGGCGCGGTTGTTGCCGAACGCGTAGACCCTTCTCAGACGCTCCTGGAGTTCCTGCGCGGTAACCTGGGACTCGCCGGCACCAAAAACGGCTGTGGCACCGGTCACTGTGGAACGTGCACGGTGCTCGTCGACGGTCGCCCCAAACGGTCCTGTTTGATCCGCCTGAAACAACTCACCGACATGACTGTGATCACCACGATCGAAGGGCTCGGTGGGTCAAAACAGTGCCTGCACCCGGTCCAACGAGCTTTCGCCGAAGCTGGAGCGGTGCAGTGTGGCTTCTGTACGCCCGGCATGATCTTGTCGACCGTGGCCCTGCTGCACGACCACCCCGACCCTGATGAGGCGACGATTCGCCGGACGCTCGCGCCGAATTTATGTCGGTGCACCGGGTATCAGTCGATCGTACGTGCCGTGCGGCTCGCCGCCGCGTATGTTCGTGACGTCGATGAACCGGCCGGTCCTCGGATCGACGGTGAACCGGCGACGGTCGTCGGACGAACCGTGCTGCGCAAGGACGCCCCCGACAAAGTCCTGGGCAACCCGATCTTCGCCGATGACCTCGCGCGCGCCGAGGCCGTGCACGGGGTGCTCTTGCTCAGCGAGTATACGCACGCGCGGATCGAATCG
>PXBQ01000244.1 GCA_003566875.1 Spirochaetaceae bacterium
CGACCGAGTACGATCAGAACGCCGCCGATCTCCGGATCATGAAGCTCACGCTCCAGCCGATCGTCGAGAACTGCGTCATGCACGGCATAGACCCCGACGGTGCTGCATTGTCGGTCGTGGTCCGAATCGTGCAAAGAAAAGAAACCGTGACTGTGACGATCAGCGACAACGGCATCGGGATGCCAGCAGGTCGACTCCGCGCGTTGCGACGGGCGCTATCTGCAAAGGACGTGAATTTTTTCTCGCGCAACACGACGGATACGGGAATCGGTCTCGCGAACATCGTGGGCCGCCTGCGGCTGTTTTACGGCGACGCCGGAAAGTTCCGGATCGAGAGCGCACAGAGGCGCGGCACGATCGTCACGATCTCGTTTCCAACCGCGCCTAACGCGGACACGAACCACGAACCCTCCTCGTAGTACTCCACCGAAAAAGCAGCACAGCAGTAACTCACCACAAATTCTGGGAAGGAATCGCAAACCTGGGGTCTTTTCGGATCCAAGACCGCGTTGTTAGGCTTGTTATAAACAGAAGCGCACCAAACGCCTTTCTCCCGCGCGACTCAGGTCGCCGCAAGAGCCACTACCGAAGGAGGCACGATGAGTCATGCAGACGTAGCTCAAGTCTACACGGCATCCCGGAGATCGTCGCGTGCGCGAAGGTTCAAGAACCAGATCGCGTTGCAGACGATGATTCTTCCGGGTTTGCTCGTTTTTTTGGTATTCGAGTACGGACCGATGTTCGGGCTTCAGATTGCGTTCCGCGATTACTCGCTCGTCCGGGGGTTCTTCGAAGCACCGTGGGTCGGATTCAGGCACTTTGAGCGGTTCCTCATCGACCCGAACTTCTGGGTCGTGATTCGAAATACGCTCGGAATCAACGTACTCGGTTTGGCGATCGGGTTCCCCGCACCGCTCCTGTTCGCGCTTTTCCTGAACGAACTGCGGAACGCGCGGTTCAAGAAGTTCACGCAGACCGTGTCGTACCTACCGCACTTCGTGTCGTGGGTCGTGTTCGGCGGACTCGTCATCAACCTGCTCTCGCCCGAAACCGGCGCGGTGAACAGACTCCTCGTTGTACTCGGCATAATCGAACAGCCGATCTTTTTCATGGGCGGACCGCAGTACTTCTGGTTCATCGCGGTGATTTCCCAGGTGCTCAAGTCCTTCGGATTTGGGGCGATCTTGTACCTCGCCGCGATGGCGGGCGTCGATCCACAACTCTACGAGGCTGCAACCGCAGACGGGGCCGGACGCTTCCGTCGGATGTGGCACATAACGCTTCCGTCGATCATGGGTACGACCGTGATTCTTCTGATTTTCCAGATCGCCGGCTTCCTCAACACCGGGTTTGAACAGATCTGGGTTCTGCAAAACTCGCTGAACGTTTCGATGTCCGAGACGATCGACACGTACGTCTACAAGGTCGGACTGCAGCAACTTCGCTTCTCGTACGCGACGGCGGTCGGGTTCCTCAGGTCGATCCTCGCGGTTGTCCTGGTCGTTAGCGCGAACACGACATCGAAGAAGCTCACCGAGAAAGGTTTGTTTTAGGAGGACGCATGACACAGGCACGATCGACAGGTGACAAGATATTCGACTCGGTCAACGTCGTCGCGATGTTGGTTCTGATCTTCCTCACGCTCTATCCGTTCTGGTTTGTGCTGGTCGGGTCGCTCAGCAGCGGCGTCGCGTATACGCGAGCGCGCGGCGTGTACTGGTGGCCCGTACAACTGACACTCGCTAACTTTCAAGTTGTGTTCCGAGAACCCGGGATCATCTCGGCGTTCTGGATGACCGTGTACCGCTCCGCTGCGGGAACGATCACGCACTTGATCGTCACGTCGCTCTTCGCGTACGCGTTCTCGAAGCGGCACCTCATGGGACGTTCAGTCTACGCGACGATCGGGATGATCACGATGTTCTTTTCCGGCGGGATCATCCCCGGTTATCTCGTGCGGCAGTACCTCGGCCTCCTCGACACGTTCTGGGTCCTGATCATCCCCGCGATGATCAACTTCTGGAACGTGATCATCTTCCGCGCGTTCTTCGCCGAGATTCCCGACTCGATCGGAGAGTCGGCGAAGATCGACGGCGCGGGCGAGTACCGAATTTTTGTGCAGCTCATCGTCCCGCTCTCCGCGGCGGTGTTCGCGGCGATCGCGTTGTTCACGGGTGTATGGCACTGGAACGACTTCATGCAGCCGCTGATCTTCACGACGTCGAGCAGGTTCGAGACGCTCCCGCTTCTTCTCATGAGAACGATTCGGACGCGCGAGGCGGCGTCGGGCATGGCGACCCGCGCTGCGGGACTCGGAATCGCGCAGGACCAGATCAACCCGCTCACGATTCAGATGGCGACGATGATCGTCGCGGTCGCCCCGATCCTGTTGTTGTACCCGTTCCTGCAGCGGTACTTCGTGAAGGGAATAATGCTCGGATCGATCAAAGGATAACCGAGCCGTAATCACGCTTTGGAATGTCCGCGTTGCGGACGAAAGAACATTCGAAGGAGGAAGCGATGAAAAAACTAATCGCACTCGCAGCAATCGCGCTTCTCGTGATCCCGGTCCTTGCCGTGACCGCGGGTGGTGCAAAGGAAGTCGACGAGGCAGCCATCGTCCGCGAAGGCACCGGCCCGAGTTGGACGTGGGACACCGAGCCCGTGACGCTTGGCATGTATATGCACGAAGGGTGGTACACCAAACGATGGAACCCCGACGTGAACATCCGTGACGCCAAAATCCTCGAGGAAACCGGAGTCAATCTCGACATAAGCGTTCCGACCGGCGATGCGCAAGAGAGGCTCAACACGATGATCGCGGGCCAAACTCTGCCGGACATCGTCGTCCTGGGGTGGTGGTTCGACCAGGTTCGACAGCTTCAGGAAGCCGGGAGACTGTATCCGCTCAACGAGCTGATCGACGAGTACGCGCCGGACTTCTGGGACATCATCCCGCAGTCGATGGTCGACTGGTACACGGCGCCCGACGGCAACTGGTACCAGTTCCCGAACTTTTTCTGGGCCGAAGAGCATCTCGAACAGTACGCGGAGTACGGCGTCGGCTTCCAGAGCAACGCGGGCATGTACGCGCGACAGGACATCATGGACGAACTCGGGATTACTCCCGAAGACTTCACCACGCAGGACGGCATGGTCGAGGCGCTCCGCAAAGTCCGCGGATACACGTACGACGACTACCCTGTTCAGCCGGTCTACTTTGGCCCGGGCGCGGTCGGTGAGTTCCTGGGATGGATTGGAACAAGCTTCTTCGCGGTTCCGCGCGAGGACGAAAACGGCGACCTGATCGATATGCGCGTACACCCGAAGTACCTCGAGTTGGTGCAGTTCCAGAATCGCCTTTACCGCGAAGGTTTCATGTCGGACGAGAACTTCGTCGATACGCGCCAACAGATCACCGAGCGGAAGGCGCGCGGAGAGGTGTTCCTGTTCATCGGAAACACCGCCGACTACACGTCGTCGATCCGTGACCTCGTAATGGCGGATCCCGACGCTCAGTACGTGCCGGTCGGACCGGTCCGCGCGCGCGATGGAGCGCGACCGCAGCTCGTGTCGTCGGGTCTCGCGGGGTGGCAGGTCAACATCATCCCACGCACGACGCAACGTCCGGACCGCGCGATCCGTTTCCTGCACTACCTCTACAGCGAAGCCGGACAGAACCTCACGAACTTCGGTATCGAGGGTGTGACGTACGAGGTAGTGAACGGACAGATTCAATGGACCGACTACTACCTCGAGCAACAGGCCGTCGATCCGCAAGGCGCCTCACAAAGGTACGGCGACGGTGGCGGCATGTGGTGGGCGCACAACCCGGTTTACGGTCGAGCGATCGAGCCCGAACCCGCTACGCTGCACGCGCAGCTGCACGCCGACATCTGGGAAGCATCGGGGCCGTACGTCTTGAACGACCTTGCATGGAACAACATCGATCCCGACGGCGGTACCGAAGAGGCCGCGATCGCGGCGGAGGTCTCGACGTACTGGGAGGCTCAACTGCCGCAAATGGTGATGGCGTCGTCGGCTGCCGAAGTAGAGGCAATCTGGAACGACAGCGTCGCGCATATCCGCCGGCTCGGAATAGAGCAGGTCTGGGAGGTTCAGAACGAGAAGTTCTGGGCCAACAAGGAGCGACTCGGATTGCAGTACGCGTGGCCGCCGAACCAGGAGCGGTTCGGCCGGTAACACCGTTCCGAGACAACTATGTGATGACACGGCGCGCCTTCTCCGGCGCGCCGTTTCGGTTTATACTAGGCGTCGTGACGATGGAATCTACGTAGAACGAACGCCGGTACAGAATCCTTGTCGTC
>PXBQ01000301.1 GCA_003566875.1 Spirochaetaceae bacterium
CGGACGGCCGGATCCGCTTTTTCCACAAGATCCCGGATCGACACGAGCAGTCGCGTCTTGCCGGTCGCGGTATCGGTGAGATAGAAGCCGTCGTCGGCCGCGGGGCCGATGTTGCGCCGCACGGTATCGTCCGGCACACGCACCCCGTACCCGGGCTGCGTTTTTCGCATTGTCGTCATGTTCGACGAGATCAGGAATCGGCCGTCGGGCGATGCGTGGTACACGGTGCCGTCCATGCGGCTTTTCTCACCCGACAACGGATCGAGTTTCCACGCACACGGGCGCCACGTCGCGGCATCGACGTCGTTGAAGAACAGTTCGTGATCGCTCCCGCCCCAGTTTACGTTCGCGCCCATCTGAGGTTCCCAGCCCCGCGTCTCGGCGACGACACGGTTCTCACCGGTCTCGAGGTCGATAACCCGGACGTGCCCGACATCGCCGGGCTCGGGGCGTCGGTCTTCGAACGGCATCTGGAACACCGCGAGGTACCGCCCCGACGGGCTGAACGGCGTCGTATCGAAGAATCGGTGTATACATCCGGGCACATTCGGGGTCACGCAGCGCACCGGCACGAGCGGCGCGTACTCGGTGTAAATCGGAAAGGTCGGACTGAGATTCATGATTACTCCTCGGTCGGTTTACGTTACAGCATTCTACCGCGACTCGCGTCACGGCGCCAATCGGTTAATCGAGTGAGAAATCACGAATCCGGCGCACAAGTTTAGAGATCGTTGCCTCAACGCCGATTTGACGTTTTCCGCGTTTCGCCGTACCGTAAAAAGGTATGGAATTGACGCATTATCTTCAGGATCTCGGGACGTGGGCGATCACGAGTGGAGCGAGAATCCTTCTCGTCGTGATCGTGATGGCCGTGGCTTCGCGCGTTTTACACGCCGCGGTGAACCGCGCGATCGGCAGGTTTGCCGGTCAGGACGACCGCGAGCACAAGAAACACGCGGATACTTTACGATCTATCGTCAACTCTTTGGTGTCGGTCGCTGTTTTTGCGGTTGGGCTCGTCATCGTGCTCGGCCAACTCGGAGTTGCAATCGGGCCGATCCTCGCGGCCGCGGGCGTACTCGGCCTCGCGGTCGGCTTTGGCGCACAGAATCTGGTCCAGGACGTCATCGGCGGATTCTTCATCCTGCTTGAGAATCAGATCCGCGTCGGAGACGTCGTCGAAGTCGCCGGCAAAGGCGGTCTGGTCGAGAAGGTCGGGCTCCGCACGGTGATTCTTCGCGATCTCGCGGGTAACGTACATTTTGTCCGCAACGGAAGGATCGACGTCGTGACGAACATGACCAAAGAGTACTCGCGTTACGTATTCGACATCGGCGTCGCGTACCGCGAAGACGTCGACGAAGTGATCGCGATCATCCGCGAAGTCGATGAGGACCTGCGCAGCGATACGGCATTCGCCGACTCGATCCTCGAGCCGATCGAGATTCTCGGCCTCGACCGGTTCGCCGACTCGGCCGTGATCGTGCGAGCGCGCACCAAGACAAAACCGATCGAGCAGTGGGCCGTTGGTCGCGAGTTCAACCGGCGACTGAAACGCGCGTTCGACGAACGGAACATCGAGATCCCGTTCCCGCACCGGACCCTGTACATGGGCCAGGAGAAGAACGGCTCGGCGCCTGTGCTTCGTGTTCACAACGAATCCGAGCAAAAAACCAAGACCTGACGTCACGGTGCTCTCGACAGACGCTCGCGCGACGCTTCTCAGGCTGTCATGCAGTTGTCAGAGAGTCGCTTTCACCATACATTATTATAATTATCGGCTATTACTCGGCCGATTGGTGAAGGAGAGCAGCCGTGGGAAAGAAACCAGGAAAACGACGCGCACCGGGAAACCCGGAAACGAGAGCGCGGCTCAAAGCCGAAGAAACGCACCGTGCGCGATCGCGTGCCAACCGGCGGATCATCGTGTCGGTCGCAATCGTGATCGTGCTTATCGTCGGTGTCGTCGTCGGGATCTCAGCGTACAACTCGGGCGCCGACACTCTGCGCGATCTCTCGGTCGTCGGGCGCGGTGTACCGGCCGTCGTGCACGTCCACGACCATACGTGTCCCGTCTGCGCTCAGCTGCGTACGAACGTGAGCCGGATCGAGTCGGACTTCCCGGACTCCGAGCTGCTGATCCGCGTCGCCGATCTACAAACCCCCGAGGGCCGCGCGTTTGCGCAGTCGTACGGCGCGGGATTTCGCACATTGTTGTTCTTCGACGGCGCGGGAAACCTCGTCGCGGCGCAGACCGGTGTTCAGGAGTCGAACGTTCTCCGCGAGACTTTTCGTCTGCACGCCGCCGGGAGGCTATAGGGCCATACGCGCGGTTTCACCGTGAGTTCCGATCGAGAAAACGTTGAATCCGCGCGATGATCTCGTCCTTGTGCGCCATCGGCGTGTGCGGTGCGCCGGGAATCGTCATCAACTCAGCGTCGATCTCGTGACCCTTCAAACGGTCGAGTAACTCGGTACCGTTTCGGTACGGGACGAGCTCGTCGGCCGTACCGTGAACCGAGAAGTACGGCGTCTTTTCCGGGTACGTGAACGACTCGGTGAGCTCCGGCGCCGGGCTGCCCCAGAGGTTGATCAAGCCGTTCAGTTTCTTTGCCGCGGTGTAACACAGCGTCACGACGGTCATTCCACCCGCCGAGCCTCCGGCGAGAAAAATGTTCTCAGTATCGATCCGGTACCGGTCCGCGCGCTCGCGAATCCATCGTAGCGCGGTGTCGACGTCGCTCACCGCGTCCGCGATCGTACCGGCAAGGTCATCACGAGGGTTCTCTCGCACGCGGTAATCCGGCGCGACACAGACGTACCCCCGTTTCGCGAACTCGATCGAGAGCGCGACGATGTACGACTGTGACTTGTCGTTCCCGGGCCGGAAGCCACCGCCGTGCACCCAGACGATCAGCGGCCGTGTCCCCGGATGAGCGTCGGCATCGGGAATGTAAATGTCAAGACCGAGAGTGTCGGAGAACGGAACGTCTAGAATCAGTCTCAGCTCGTTCGTCTTCATCGGCGGACCTCCTGCGCGTTCGGGCGATACCGGTAACTCTACAGAATCACCGCGAGCACTGCAATCGGTCCAATGGCCAACGAAACTCCGCGGTGCACGGTCGCGTTTCCGCGCAGACCTTCTCGCCGGCTACCACCGTCTCGGCATCGCTCCTGATGTTCGGCAACGGCATTCTTGCGCTCCGTACGAAGCTGGGTATAATCGAAATGTAGCCGATTCGCGCCCATAGAGACCGGAACGGCGCACAGGCTCCATTGCCGCAAGGAGGCCGACGATGGAAGACGTTGTCCAAGTGTTGCAGGACCTCGTTCGCATGCGGAGCGATGAAAGGGAGATGGAGGTCGTATCGTACCTTGCGGACCGATTCACCGTCGCGGGGATTTTTGACGGGCGGATGTACGGACGCGGGACGTCGGACGCTAAGGGCCCACTTTCGGCGATGGTCGCCGCGGTCGAATCGGTCGCGCGGAACGGCCGGCCGAGACGGGGATACGCTCGACCGCAAAAGGTTTCGGCGCGTGCTGCGACATGTGGCACCTGAAAAACACCGGCGGAATCCCGACAGTGATCCTCGGTCCGGGTTCGCTCGCGCAGGCGCACACGGTCGATGAGAGCATCGCGATAGCGGAACTCGAACAGGCCGTGAGGATCTACCGCCGAATCGTGCTCGAGTGGTTATCCGGCGGGACCTGAACCGTCCCCCGTTCGCGCGGCGCCGGGGCGATCACACGACCGGTGTTGCATGCCGACCGGCAGTATCCGTCCGAGCACACCGGACACGAGAAACCAGGAGTTCGTATGACACAGTTGATTAACAGATTTGGCGAGTACGACGTTGTGGTCGTCGAGGCGACGATCGCCGGGGTCACCGCCGCGATCCGGCTCGCCCACCAGGGGAACCGTGTCGCGATCGTCACGTCGGGAACGTCTCCGCTGACCGAACTCACGTCGTGCCTTGGCGCGATGCTCTCGAGCGATGAGATGGCGGCGATTCCGGCCGAGCTTGCCGGTTGTTTTCGCGCCGACGAGCAATCGACGGTCGGCGCGTGGGCGGGATTTCCGCAGGCGCGCATCGCCGAGGCGGCCGAAGACGCGCTGCTCGACGCCGGCGTCGCGATCTTTTACAACGCCGTTCCGGGCGGCGTGATCGTCCGGCCGAGTTCTCCCGCGGGGCCGACGCGGGTTCGGGGAGTCGCGTTTGGAGGAAAGTTCGGTGTCGCTGTCGCGACCGCGCGTGTTTTTATTGACTGCACCGCCGATGGGCTCGTGGCGCGCGCGGCGGGCGGAACACGCGTCGCCGGATCA
>PXBQ01000134.1 GCA_003566875.1 Spirochaetaceae bacterium
GACTCGCGACGCCAAACTTCCTTCTGGCGCTGATCTTCATGTGGATTGCGTTCGCGTACTTCGGGCAGAGCGTCGGGGGGCTGTTCTCGTCGCAGTTCGTCGACGCGCCGTGGAGCTTCGCGAAAGTGCTCGATTTGTTCTCAAACCTCTGGATTCCGGTGATCGTGCTCGGGACCGCGGGGACCGCGGGGCTCATCCGGCAGATGAGGGCAAACCTGCTCGACGAGCTGAAAAAACCGTACGTGACGACCGCGCGCTCGAAAGGGCTCAGGGAGCGCACGGTGATCTGGCGGTACCCGGTGCGGATCGCGCTAAACTTTTTTGTGAGCGCGCAGGCGAATATTCTTGTGACGCTGGTGTCGGGGGCGGCGATCGTCTCGATCGTGTTGAGCCTGCCGACTACCGGACCGCTGTTGCTGCGCGCGTTGATGGCGCAGGACATGTACCTCGCCGGGAGTTTCATTCTGATGCTGAGCGTCTTGAACGTGATCAGTACGTTGTTGTCGGATATCGCACTTGCCGCGCTTGACCCGCGGATCCGGTACACCAAAGGTTAAGGGGGGCTCGGTAATGTCTGACAAGAGCGAAAAAAAGACGCCGCTTGCGGCGGATCCGGCGGCGGTAACCGAAGAGACCTCCGGAGCGCGGGCGGAATCGGCGGTTGGAACCGACGGGAATGGGAACGTCCAGGTCGAGTCGGCTGCGGCGGCCGTTATAGGCGACGAGTACGCGTCGCTGGGCCAGTGGGCGCTGATGTGGAAGAAGTTCCGCAAGCACAAACTCGCGATGGTCGGCGGCGTGGTGACCGCGATTTTTTATCTGATCGCGCTTTTTGCCGAGATCATCGCGCCGTTTCCGACGGCCACGTACAACCGCGAGTACCCGTACGCGCCGCCGCAGCGGATACGGCTGATCCTGAGAACCGACGAGGGGACGTCGTTCGCTCCGCACGTGCTGGGGCTCGACTCTGTGGTCGACCCGCGGTCGTTTCAAAGGACGTACACGCCGAACCCGGAGAAGGTGATCCCGGTGCGGTTTTTCTCGCACGGCCAACCGTACAAGATGTTCGGTTTCATCCCCGGCAGCCTCAGGCTCTTTGCGCCGGCCGAGAGCGGTCAGCCGATGTATCTGCTCGGCGCCGACCGGCTCGGGCGGGACCTGTTCTCGCGCATCATCTACGGCACGCGGGTGTCGATGACGATCGGTCTCGTGGGGGTGTTCTTGAGTCTGTTCCTCGGGGTGTTGCTCGGAGGGATCTCGGGGTTCTTCGGAGGTGCTGTGGACAACATCATCCAGAGGATCATCGAGTTTCTGCAGTCGATTCCTTCTATTCCGTTATGGATGGGGCTTGCCGCGGCGATTCCGCAGACGGTGCCGCCTCTTCAGGTGTACTTCCTGATCACGGTGATCCTCTCGATTCTCGGGTGGACGGGGCTCGCGCGCGTCGTGCGTGGGAAGTTTTTTTCGCTGAAAACCGAGGACTTTGTCGTGGCCGCGGAGCTCGACGGGTGCAGCAACCTGAGGACGATCATGCGCCACATGGTGCCGTCGTTCATGAGCCACATCATCGCGGTGACGACGCTCGCGATTCCGACGATGATCATCGCGGAGACGTCCTTGAGCTTTTTGGGGTTGGGGTTACGGCCTCCGGTGGTGAGCTGGGGTGTGCTTCTGCAGCAGGCGCAGAACATCCGCGCGGTCTCGATGGCGCCGTGGCTTCTTTTACCGGGAATCTTCGTGATTATCGCTGTACTGGGTTTCAACTTTCTCGGCGACGGACTGCGCGATGCGGCCGACCCGTACGCCTAAAGAAGATCGGGAGTAATAGATGTCGGATGCGAACAAGATATACGTGATGCCGGAAGAGAACCTGGTCGAGGTGAAGGGGCTGAAGACGCACTTTTTCACCGACGAAGGGGTGGTGAAGGCGGTCGACGGCGTGGACTTTGTGGTGCCGCGCGGCAAGACGCTCGGGATCGTCGGAGAGTCGGGGTCGGGGAAGTCGATCACCGCGCGCTCGATCGTGAAACTGATCGACAGGCCCGGTCGTATCGTCGACGGAGAGGTGCTCGTGCGGCGGCGCGACAACTCGATCGACAACGTGGTGGATCTGCCGCAAAACGGCGAGAGCATCCGGCGGCTGAGAGGCCGGGAGATCTCGATGATCTTTCAGGAGCCGATGGCGTCGCTGAGCCCGGTGCACAAGATCGGCCGACAGATCACCGAGATGGTGCAGCTTCATATGGGACTCGACAAAGACGCCGCGAGGGCAAGAGCGATCGAGATGCTCAAACGAGTGGACATGCCGAAGGCCACGCAAACGGTCGACAGCTACACATTTGAGCTCTCCGGCGGCATGAGGCAACGCGCGATGATCGCGATGGCGCTCTCGTGCGATCCGAACCTCGTGATCGCCGATGAGCCGACCACTGCACTCGACGTGACCACGCAAGCGACGATCATCGACCTTCTGATGGATCTGCAGGAGCAGATGGGGATGTCGGTGATCTTCATCACGCACGATCTCGGGGTGATCGCCGAGATCGCCGAGTCGGTCGTCGTGATGTACCTCGGGAACGTCGTCGAGCGAGCCGATGTCGACTCGATTTTCCACGATGCGAAGCACCCGTACACGCAGGCGCTTCTGCGCTCGATTCCGAAGCTGGGCCTGGAGAAGACGCGGCGCCTCTCGGCGATCGAAGGCATGGTGCCGCATCCGTTCCGACGGCCGCGGGGCTGCCCGTTCCACGACCGCTGCCGTAGCTTCATGAAAGGCGTGTGCGACGAGCTGGTCCCTCCGATCGAGACGATCGCGCCGGGGCGGCAGGTGCGGTGCCTATTGTACAGCGACGTTGATAAAGTGCGCGCTGAGCAGGCGGAGAGCGCGCGGGCCGCATCGGCCGCGGTTGAACACAGCGAGGTGAGCACATGAGTTCGGTTGACACACAAAACACGGCAACCCCGATCGGCAAAGAGGACGTGAAGCCGGTTCTCGAGGTTAAGAACCTCAAGATGTACTTCCCGATTACCAAGGGGCTTTTGAGACGGCGCGTCGGGGAAGTGAAGGCCGTCGACGACGTGAGCTTCAACGTGTACGAGGGAGAGGTGTTCGGCGTCGTCGGGGAGTCAGGGTGCGGCAAGACGACCACGGGTCGGTGTATTACGCGCGTTCTAAAACCGACCGCGGGTGAGATCATCTACCACGACAAGCGGGGCGACCGCGTCAACCTTTCCGACCTCTCGCGCAGTGAGTTGCGGCCGTACCGGCGCGAAATCCGCATGATTTTCCAGGATCCGTTCTCGTCGCTCAATCCGCGGCTGCCGGTTGTCGATCTGATCGGGGAAGTGCTGAAGGTGAACAGAATCGCGACCGACGCGGAGATCAAGGAGCGGGTGAAGAAGCTGTTGAGGCAGGTCGGGTTGCGCCCGGAGTACCTCGAGAGGTATCCTCACGCGTTCAGCGGCGGTGAGAGACAACGCATCGGCGTCGCGCGAGCGCTCGCCTCCGAGCCGCGTCTTGTAGTCGCCGATGAGGCGGTCTCGGCGCTCGACGTATCGATTCAGGCGCAGACGATTAACCTGTTGCAGGACCTGCAGGAGGAGTTCAACCTGACGTACATCTTCGTCGCGCACGACTTGTCGGTCGTCGAGCACATCTGCGACCGCATCGGCGTGATGTACGTCGGCAAAATGGTCGAGACCGGCACCAAAGAAGAGGTGTTCGAGCGGCCAAAACATCCGTACACCGAGGCTCTGATGGCGGCGGTCCCGAAGCCGGACCCGCGCCTGCGGAGCCGCGGCCAACGCGTGAGGCTACCCGGAGAGGTCGCCGACCCGTCGAACCCGCCGAGCGGGTGTTACTTCCACCCGCGCTGTCGCTACGCGCAGGAGATCTGCCGCACCAAGGCCCCGTCGCTGCAGGAGCACGAGGTGACTCCCGGCCACTACTCCGCGTGCCACTTCGCCGAGGAGCTCGAGCTCAAGGGCGTGCGCCCGGGCGAGGCGAGCGCGTCCGCGTAGGCGTAGGCCGATGCGTTTACGCGTCGGCCGTCAGTAACGAACCAGAATTGACTTTCACACCAATGTGGGTTTCAATAATTTTAAGGAGGTTCATAGTATGAACTTGAATTCAAAAATGACGAGTTGGCGCGTTCTCGCGCTCACCCTCGTGCTCTTCCTTGCCGCCGGAACGTTTGTGTTCGCGGGCGGCGCAAAAGAAGCGCCGAAGGCAGCCGTGGCTACAACCGAAGCCGGGAACGAAGCGCCGCAGCTCGCGGCTATGGTCGCGCGCGGCGAGTTGCCGCCTCTGGCAGAA
>PXBQ01000008.1 GCA_003566875.1 Spirochaetaceae bacterium
CTCTACCTTTGGCAAAGGCCGAGTCGTCTACATGAATGGTGACATTGACCGAAGGTTCTGGGAGTTCCTTACCCCGGATCACGCGAAGCTGCTCGCGAACAACGTTTTGTGGGCGATCCGCGGCGAAAGAACGATCGAGGTGACCGGCAACGGCTACGTCGATGTCACGTGTTGGCGCGACGACCGGCGCGTATGCCTGCACGTCGTGAACATGACCAATCCGCACGCGATGCGCGGGGCGTTGCGTGCCGCTATCCCTGTTTCCGGTCTTTCGCTCAAGGTTCGCGTTCCCGGCGGAGTCGCCGGTCCGGTGACGGCGCTCACTACACGGCGCGAGCTCGCCGTTGAAGTCGATGCAGAGTGGGTGTCGATCGAGCTCCCGCCGATCGAAGTACACGAGGCGATCGCGTTTGACCTGAACGCCGGTGCGTCACTCGGGTGGACAAGGAGTTAGGAGTGGGACGCTACATAATCAAACGAACCTTGATGATGATCCCGACATTGGTCGTGATATCGATTGTATCGTTCGTGATAATCCAGCTACCTCCCGGCGATTTTTTGACCTCGGTCGTTGCGAACCTCGAGGATCAAGGCCAAACGGTTGACAGCGCAACGCTCGCCGCGCTCCAGGCACGGTATGGGCTCGGACGGCCCGTACACGTCCAGTACTGGAGGTGGGTTTCGGGAATCATCCTTCGCGGAGATTTCGGCCGGTCGTTCCGGTATAACCGTCCGGTCGCCGACTTGATATGGAGTCGGCTTGGATTGACGTTTGTCATCTCGTTCACGACGTTGATATTTACGTGGGTCGTTGCGCTCCCGATCGGGGTCTATACCGCCGTGAAGCAGAGGTCTGTCGGAGACTACATCGCGACATTCATCGGGTTCATCGGGCTCGCTATTCCAAACTTCCTGCTCGCCCTGGTGTTGATGTACATCGCGTTCCGGTACTTCAACCAAAGCGTCGGCGGGCTATTCTCGCCGGACATGATCGACGCGCCATGGAGTTTCGCGAAAGTTGTAGACCTCCTCAATCACCTCTGGATACCGGTCGTCGTTCTTGGGACCGCCGGTACCGCGGGTCTGATCCGAATCATGCGCGCGAATCTCCTCGACGAGTTGAAAAAGACGTACGTGATGGCCGCGCGTGCGCGTGGCTTGAGCGAGTGGACTCTTCTGCGGCAGTATCCGGTCCGCGTCGCGCTCAACCCGTTCATCTCGACTATCGGGTGGAGTCTGCCGACTCTCGTTTCGGGCGCGACGGTAACCGCGATCGTGCTGAGCTTGCCGACAACGGGTCCGTTGTTGATCGAGGCGCTCAAAGCGCAGGACATGTTTCTCGCCGCCGCGTTCATAATGATGTTAAGCGCGTTGACGGTTATCGGCACGCTCGTGTCGGACATTTTGCTCGCGATCGTCGACCCACGAATCAAGTACGCCAACAGGGGTTAATGACATGAACGAAAAACCTACGCCCGATTCGGCCACCGACTCCGCCGCACCCCCCGCCGGCGTTATGGGACCTGCGCCCGCGACTGACTCGCCGATGCCGCGGTCTTCTCGGCGAAGATCCCGCGAGGCAACGGTCACCGCCGGACAATGGACTCTCATGTGGTGGCGATTCCGCAAGCACAAGGTAGCGCTCGTGAGTGGAGCGATCGTACTATTGATCTATCTGGTGGCATTGTTCGCCGAGTTCCTCGCCCCAGCGCTCCCCGACGCGCACGCGCGCGATTACTTGTACGCGCCGCCGCAGAAGCTCGGGCTTCGCGTCGAAACCGAGGCGGGATCCCGGTGGCAACTCCACGTGAATGGATACACGGTGTTCATGAACCGTGAGGCACTCCGACGCGAGTTCACGTTGAACCCCGATCACATTATCCCGGTGAGGTTCTTCGCGAAAGGTGCTCCGTACAAGTTGTGGGGCATATTCGAGATGGAAAGACGGCTGATCGGGCCGGTAGATCCGTCCGAGCCGTTCTACGTTTTCGGCGCCGACCGGCTGGGGCGTGACATTCTGTCGCGCGTGATTTACGGTACACGCGTGTCGATGTCGATCGGCCTCGTCGGCGTGTTCCTGAGTCTCGTTCTCGGCGTGCTTTTGGGCGGCATTTCCGGCTACTTCGGTGGCCCTGTCGATGAGATCATCCAGAGGATCATCGAGTTTCTGCGATCCATCCCGACTATTCCGTTGTGGATGGGGCTCGCCGCGGCGATACCGCGCACGTGGTCGCCTCTTCAGGTGTACTTCGCGATCACGGTCATCCTCTCGCTTGTCGGCTGGACCGGGTTGGCGCGTGTCGTTCGCGGAAGGTTTTTCTCGTTGAAAACCGAGGATTTCATTATCTCGGCGCGTCTCAACGGCAGTAGTCAGCTCAGGATAATAATCAAACACATGGTACCGTCGTTCATGAGTCACATAATCGCCTCGGTCACGCTCTCGATCCCCGCGATGATCATCAGCGAAACGTCGTTGAGTTTCCTCGGTATCGGGCTGAGACCTCCCGTCGTGAGTTGGGGCGTACTGTTGCAGGAGGCCCAGAACATTCGGTCCGTATCCGCCGCTCCATGGCTGTTGATGGTGCCTGCGTTCTGCGTGATCATCGCAGTTCTGACGATGAATTTCTTGGGTGATGGTCTTCGCGACGCCGCGGACCCGTACAACACGTAGGAGGCAGCGATGGAGACGAACACCATCTTGGACGTCAGAGACCTGAACACCTGGTTTTACACCGATGAAGGCATCGTCAAGGCCGTCAACGGGGTGGACTTTTCGATACCCGAGTCGACAACCGTTTGTGTCGTCGGCGAGTCCGGGTGCGGGAAGTCGATAACCGCGCAGTCGATCCTCAACCTGGTCGAACCGCCCGGAAAGATCGTATCGGGATCGATCACGTACCGCCACAACGACGGCCGTGAGGTCGATATCGTTCAACTCAAGCCAAAGGGGAGGGACATTCGCGCGATCCGCGGCAAAGAGATCTCGATGATCTTTCAGGAGCCGATGTCGTCGCTCGGACCGGTCAACAAGATCGGTGACCAGTTGGTCCAGACGATGTTGCTTCATCTCGACATCGACAAGGACGAGGCGGTCAAACAATCGATCGCTCTGCTCGATCGTGTCGGTATTCCGAAGGCCGCGAGTCGGATGGACTCGTACTCGTTCGAGCTGTCGGGCGGGATGCGGCAGCGCGTGATGATCGCTCTCGCTCTCTCGTGCAACTCGCGTCTATTGATCGCCGACGAGCCGACTACTGCGCTCGACGTGACGACGCAGGCCAACATTCTCGATCTATTGAAAGAGCTTCAGACGGACTACTCGATGTCGGTGATGTTCATTACGCACGATCTCGGTGTCGTCGCCGAGATCGGACACGAGGTTGTCGTGATGTACCTCGGACAGGTCGTCGAACGCGCGTCGGTCGAAGAGATCTTTGAGCGGCCGCTACATCCGTACACCGAAGCGCTGATGAAATCGATTCCGAAGCTCGACTTCGATTCACACGAGAAGCTGTCGTCGATTCGTGGGATGGTTCCGCATCCGTTCGCGCGGCCACCGGGATGCCCGTTCAGCGACCGGTGCGACTACTGTATGCCGGAGAAGTGTCTGACTGCGAACCCACCGCTCGAAGAAGTGCGCCCCGGACACTGGGTCCGTTGCGTGAAGTACGAATCGATGGGGGAGGTGTGATATGCCGTTGCTGAGCGTACAGTCGCTGAAAATGCACTTTCCGTTCTCCGGCGGGGGTGTGTTCAAGAAAACCAAGGGCGTCGTGAAGGCCGTTGACGGGGTGACGTTCGACGTGATGGAGGGTGAGACTCTCGGCCTCGTCGGTGAGTCGGGGTGTGGCAAGTCGACGCTCGGTCGGTGCATCCTCCGCGTATACGACCCGACCGAAGGGAAGATCCTGTTCAACACGAACGGGGCCGATGGCAGTGGCACGATCGACCTTGCGCGACTCTCGTATCGAGAGTTGCTCCCGTATCGGCAGCAGATCCGGATGATCTTCCAGGACCCCCGCTCGTCGCTCAACCCGCGGTTGACGGTGCTCGAGATCATCGGCGAGGCCTTGAAGGTGAACGGCATCGCGCGAGGGCGCGAACTCGAAGACCGTGTGAAAGAGTTGATGGCTCGCGTCGGCCTTCGGCCCGAGTACCTGCACCGGTATCCTCACGCGTTCAGCGGTGGCGAGCGGCAACGGATCGGGATTGCGGCAGCGCTCTCGGTCAACCCGCGCCTCGTTGTCGCCGACGAAGCTGTTTCGGCCCTCGATGTTTCGGTCCAGGCGCAGACGCTGAATCTGCTCGA
>PXBQ01000113.1 GCA_003566875.1 Spirochaetaceae bacterium
ATACCGGGTATATCCGTGCGCTCGCGAACGCGGACCTCCCGTGGCACGAGATGCCGAGCGCCGACGGCGATTGGTCGTTTGACGGCGGGTACCGCGCGATGCAGACGATCCTCGATCAATCGACCCCGAGCCCGACGGCCGTTTTTGCAGCGAACGACATGATGGCTTTCGGCGCGATCCACGCGATCACGGACGCCGAAATGTCGGTCCCGCGCGACATCAGCGTGCTTGGTTTTGACGACATCGACCAGTGCCGGTACTCGATTCCGCCGCTCACGACGATAGGCGTCGACGTCGAGTTGACCGCGCGCGTCGCGACGTTGAACCTGTTTCGCTTGATGACAACACGTTCACGCGAAGCGTACAAGATCATCATCCCGACTCACATCGTCGTCCGTTCCTCGACCGCGCCGCCGAGTCCCCCACAGTCCTGAGATCGCCCTGCAATCGCCCTCCGTGATATCATACCCTTACACGGAGGCAATACATGGATCTAAAGTTAAAAGGTAAGACGGCGGTCATCACCGGGGGAACGGTCGGTATCGGGCTCGCGGCGGCGGAAGGACTCGCGCGCGAAGGCGTGCACGTCGTGATCTGCGCGCGCTCGCGCGCCGAGGTGCACAATCAGGCGAAACGGATCAGCGTCGCGCACGATGTCAAAGCGATCGGCGTCGAGGCCGACGTGAGCGATCCCGAGGCGATCGCGCGGATCGCGGCCGCGGTGAAGACCGAGTTCGGTGGCCTCGACATCCTGATCAACAACGCCGGGACAGGCAGCAACGAGACGATCATGGACGCGCCCGACGCGAAGTGGGAGTACTACTGGAATCTGCACGTCATGGCCGCCGTGAGGCTGTCGCGCGCGCTCGTGCCGCTGATGGAAGCGCACGGCGGTGGCGTGATCCTGAACAACGCGTCGATCTGCGCGACGCAGCCCTTGGGGTACGAGCCGATCTACAACGTCACGAAGGCCGCTCTCGTGATGCTCTCGAAGAACATGGCGAACGAGTTCATCGCGAAGAAAATCCGCGTGAACACTATCAACCCCGGCCTGATCCTCACGCCGGATTGGCGTAAAACCGCGACGCAGCTGACCGAGGGCACCGACTCGACGGCGGATCAGTATCTCGATCAGGTCGTGAAGGACCTCGCGGTGCCGATCGGCCGATTCGCGACGCCCGAGGAACTCGCTCACTTTATTGTGTTCCTCTGCTCACCTGTCGCGAGTTACTCGGTCGGTTCGTCGTACTACGTCGACGGCGGGATGCTCAAGACGATCGCGTAACCGCGCGTCCGCTTCTGGGCCGACGACCGGCACGGTGCCCCGGCGGCGCCGGTTGGCCGTCACTCGGCGAGTTCGACGAGCAGCGGCGGGTGATCGCTGAGTGCGAACCGCGAGCCGTCGTCGCGCGTTCGGCGAAACCGTCCGGTATCGAGCACGGAAAATGACACGAGTCTATCGGCGATCGTCTCGTCAAGCCAGACATAATCGATCCTGTTCGGTGGCGGCCCGGAGCCCGAAAGCGTTTCGGCGTTCGTATAACCGAGTGAACTCAGGTGCCGATACACCGCTTTGTTCGGGCGGGAGTTCAGGTCGCCGAGAATGATCGCCGGCCTCGGCGTAACCTCGAGCGCGTGATCAAGTTCCGTGATTCTCGCTCTTGTCCCCGCCGCCTTGTCCGGAGCGTATCGGTTGCTCGGCAAGTGCAGAGCCGCGATCTCGATCGGCGAACCGCGGTACGCGACCGTGACGCGCATGTGGACCCGCTCGTGAACGAGGGTGTCGCTCCGCGTCGCGTCCCGGAGAGTCGCCTCGCCCCGCGTGAGGATCGCGCCGCCGTAGTCCGGAAGCTTTCCTCCGGAAACCCGCAGAACCGACGCCGAATCGAGAGCGCGCGCGATTGTCAGAGCCGGCTCATCGCGGTGGACCTCCTGCAGACACACGACGTCGGCGTCGCGGTAAAGCAGCGCCAACTGCTCTACGATTTCCGGCGAGTCCTTGATCAATTCCCGACCCCAAACCGGCGGGCTTCCCTGGAACCAGTAGACATTGTGCGTGAGAATCCTCACCGTGTGCTCCTTCCATTATTTTGCACGTGAACGATACACGACCGCGGCGTTTTCTGGAACGCCTGCGCGCCGCCGTGACAGCTGTGGGCCAACATGGTACGGTTACTCGGCACGCGATCGCGGCCGGGAGGGAAAATGGACCCGCAAAGAGTGACCGTTGCGAGCGACGCGAACGACCAGCTCCTGTACTTCACGTCTTCGAGTCTGCTCGGGGACGACTCGGGCGTCGTGTTCATCAGCGATCGAACGGGTGACCCCAACCTGTTCCACCAGGATCTCATCTCGGGGCGCGTGACGCAGTTATCTCGGAACCGCGACGGGTTTCTCAAGTCGTACGTCTACTTCGACGGCGAGCCGTACCGCGGGTTCGGCAAGGCGAGCGTGAGTCTTCACGCGGAGTCCGGCACGGCGTACTTCATCCACGGCCGGGAAATCCGGAAGGCCACGATCGACGGAACCGAAACGACGATCGCCGAGTACCCCGCCGGGCAAATGACCGCGTTCACGCACGTATCGGAGGATGGGACGCTTCTCTGCGTCCCGACGACCGACGCGCGCGCTCTCGACGGTGACGACAAACTCGCCGGGAAACCGCCGTTTGACATCGACGAGCGCGTCCGCACCGAAGGCCTCTCGTCGTACCTGCGCGTGTACGACACGGCGACCGGCCGAGAGGTGATGCGCGAAGAGGTCCCGAATTGTTGGATCACGCACGTTCAGTTTTCGCCACGCGATTCAAAGCTGATTCTTTACAACCACGAGTGGCCGTCCGACTGCGGTATCCGCCGGGTATGGATGTTCGATGGTCGAACTCATCGTCCGATGCGGACCGAGAACGACACTCGGTCACGGGCCGACTGGACGTGTCACGAGATGTGGGAGCGCGACGGGAGCGCGGTCGTGTACCACGGGCGGTACGCCGGCGGCCCGTCGTACATCGGTCGCGTCCGGCCCGACGGCACCGGGACGACCGAGATCGCGCTCGCACCCGAGTACACGCGGTACGGTCACTTCACCGTCGGAAGCCCCGGAGTCCTCGTCTCGGACGGTTACTACGAGACCGCGAGCGACCCCGGCACGCGCGGCGGCGACTGGATCTGCCGGCTCGACGTCGAGTGGGACCGCGGTGCGGTCACGTGGACGCCCCTCTGCCGGAACGGCTCGAGCTGGGCTTCACAGGACGAGCATCCGCACCCGATCATCGACAATGCGATGGAGAACGTGTACTTCACGTCGGACAAGGACGGCCGCCGCGCGGTGTACCGCGTTCCCCTCGCCATGCGAACTTGACGGAACGCGCCGACCGGGCTACCGTGTTGGAAACCACACCGAGGAGCCGATATGCGACCGAACGTGCTTTTTTTGATGAGCGACGAGCATCGTCCCGATGTCACCGGATACGAGGGTAACGACGTAATCCGAACGCCGACTCTCGATTTTCTCGCCGAGACCGGCGTCGTGTTCCGCAACGCGTACGCCGCGTCACCGATTTGCGTGCCGGGGCGACAGTGTCTGGCGTCCGGGCAGCTCCCGATGACGTGTGGGTGCCACCAGTTCGGCGATGATCTCCCGCCGAACTCGATGACGTTCGCTCGCCGCTTCGCGCAGCACGCGTACATTACCGCGTGCGCCGGGAAACTGCACCATACCGGTCCCGATCAGATGCAGGGTTGGACGCAGCGGATCGGCTCCGACGCTCATATCACCGACCGGTACATCGACGGCAAGGTCGAGAGCGAGTTCGAGAAGTACAAACCCGCCCTAGGGACCGGGAAGTGGAGCAACCAAAAGGAGATCGAGCGCGCCGGTGCGGGCGAGAGCTCGAACGCGATCAAGGACGAGTACTCGGTGCTCGGCGCCGAGCAGTACCTCACGCGGTACTTTGCCGATCCGTACTACGACCGGCCCGAGTCGCATCGACCGCTCCTGTTCAAACTGAGCCTCACGCAACCGCACTACGCGTTCAAGACCGACGACGAGAAGTTCCTTTATTACTTGAACCGGGTACCGATCTACGAGCAGGAGCGCGCCGACCATCCGGTGCTCTCGCGAACACAAGCGCCGCCCGACGTCGACGCGACTCCGCGCGACATTCGCCGCGCGACCGCGGCGTACTACGGGATGATCGAGACCGTCGATTCGCACTACATGAACGTTCTCGAGACGCTCGAAGAACTCGGGCAGGACATCGACGACTGGATCATCGTGTACACGTCCGACCACGGCGACA
>PXBQ01000413.1 GCA_003566875.1 Spirochaetaceae bacterium
CTCGACCTCTTTGAGAATGTCGTAGTACGTCGAATCACCTGTGCGTTCGGACAGGCGGACGAGGTACTCCTCGACGAGAATCGCGCGTGGGTCCTTTGCCTTGTACACACGATGACCCATCCCCATAATCTTTTGCTTTTTGCCGAGTGCTTTGTTCACCCAGTCGGCCGCCTTCTCCTTAGAGCCGATCGAGTCGACCATCTCCATGACTTTCTCGTTAGCACCGCCGTGCAGGCTGCCGTACAACGCTCCGATCGCCGCAGAGATGCTGCAATAACACGTCGACATCGTCGACGCCACCACGCGAGCCGTGAACGTGGACGCGTTGAAACTATGCTCGGCGTGAATCGTCAGACACGCGTCCATGATTTCGCCTTCTTCTTCGTCCGGCTCTTCACCGCGCAACATGTACAAGAAATTTGCGCCGTGCGAGAGAGACCGCTTCGGCGCGACGGGATCCTTTCCCGACCTAAATCGATGCAAGGCAGCGACGACCGTCGAAAGCTGGGAAACTTGGTGCAGCGTATCTCTGCAGTTGCAGTGCGCCGAGTGATGGATCCTGTGTTCGACGTATCCGCTCAGGTACGATACGACCGACTGCAGCAGTTCCATCGGATGTGACTCGCGAGGAAAACTCCGGACCATCTCCATCACGGGCGCCGGAAGATCCCGGTTCATCCGCATTTTCACGATGAAAGCATCGAGTTGATTCCGGGTCGGAAGCTCGCCGTACAGCAGAAGGTACGTCGTCTCCTCAAACGTCGCGTACCGCGCGAGATCCTCGACCGAGTACCCCAAGTAGTACAGCCGTCCGTTTGTCCCGTCGACGCGGCAGATTTCGCTCTCGTCGGCGATTACGCCGTCAAGCCCTTTTGAGTATTCAACATCGCTCATCGTACATCCTCGTGTTTGTAGTATATCTTCGTTTCATTTTCCATGAATAGCCCGGCCGTCCACCGCGAGAGCCGCCTCTTTGACGGTTTCGGACAGCGTCGGGTGCGCGTGGCACGTTCTTGCGATGTCCTCGGCGCTACCGCCGTACTCGATCGTCGTGACGATCTCACCGATCAGATCCGAAGCCCACGGCCCGATTATGTGTGCCGCGAGCACTCGGTCGGTGTTCTTGTCAGCAAGGATTTTTGCAAAGCCGGCCGGCGCCGCCATCGCGAGCGCGCGTCCGTTCGCCGCAAACGAGAACGACCCCGATGTGTACGCGATTCCACGCTCTTTGAGTTCGTCTTCGGTCGGGCCGACCGCGGCAACTTCGGGCCACGTGTAGACGACGTTCGGAATCGCGTCGTAGTTCACGTGCCCCGGCTTGCCCGCGATGATCTCCGCGACGGCGATGCCCTCGTCTTCGGCCTTGTGCGCGAGCATCGGTCCCCGAACGACGTCTCCGATCGCGTACACCCCGGGGACGTTTGTCTTGAACTGTTGGTCGACTACTATCCGGTTCTTCTCGAGCACGACTCCCGCCGTCTCGAGGCCGAGCCCGTCGGTATACGGCTTGCGGCCGACAGCGACAAGAACGCGGTCCGCGTCGAACGTGGCGATCTTGCCGTCAGGATCCTCGGCGGTCAGAGTTACGCCGGATTTCTTGTCCTTGTATCCGGTGACCTTCGTCCCGAGGTGGAACGCGATCCCTTCGTTCGTGAGTTCCCGCCGAAGCGTGCGCGCGAGCTGTGCGTCCCATCCAGGCAGGATTTCGGGCATTATCTCTACGACCGATACCTCCGAGCCGAGTCTCGCCCAGACGCTTCCGAGTTCGAGCCCGATTGCGCCCGCGCCGACGACGACAAGTCTGCGCGGAACCTCGGTGAACGCGATCGCTTCGGTCGACGACACGATCGTCTTCCCGTTGAACGCGAGAAACGGCAGCTCGACCGGAGCGCTCCCGGTCGCGATCACGATCGCGTCGGCGGTCAGCGTTCTCTTGTCGCCCGCCCCGGATTCGGCGACGGAGACCGAACCGGGACCCGCGACGGTCGCGGTCCCGTGAATCACCGTGACCTTCTTCGCTTTCACGAGTCCACCCACGCCGGCGACGAGTTTCTTCACGACCGCGTCCTTCCTCTTCATCATCTCGGCGACGTCCATCGTGGGTTTTCCAACGGTAATGCCGTGTTCGGCAGCTTCCCGTTTGACGCGCGAGTACAGCTCGCTCGAGTCTAGCAACGCTTTGGACGGGATACACCCGACGTTCAGGCACGTGCCGCCGAGTGTCGACCGCTTCTCCACGAGTGCGACTCTCATTCCAAGCTGAGCGGCGCGGATCGCGGCGACGTATCCGCCGGGGCCACCGCCGATCACGATGAGGTCATACGATGTTGTATCGGCCAAGTTTCACTCCTTGTCGCTCGAATCACAAACCGAGAAGCAAGTGATTCGGATCCTCGACGTGGTTTTTCACGGTCGAGAGGAATCCGATCGCCTCGCGCCCGTCGATCATGCGGTGATCGTACGTCAGCGCGAGGTACATCATTGGGCGGATCACGATCTGGTCGTCGACGACGACCGCGCGTTTCTGTATCGTGTGCATTCCGAGCACGGCAGTCTGCGGCGGATTCGGGATCGGGGTCGAGAGCATCGAGCCGAACACGCCTCCGTTCGAGATCGTGAACGTACCCCCGACGAGTTCGTCGGGCGAGAGCCTCTTCGCCTTCGCGCGCTCAATGAACGAAATGATTTCCGACTCGATCTCCGCAAAACTCTTCGTCTCGACGTCGCGGATAACCGGAGTCAACAGGCCACGTTCGCTCGAGAGCGCAACGCCGATGTTGTAGTAGTAGTTGTACAGAATGTCCTCGCCGTCGATGAAAGCGTTCGCCTCAGGATAGACCTCGAGCGCCTTCTGGCACGCCTTCACAAAAAAACTCATGAACCCGAGCCGGACGCCGTGTTTCTTCTCGAACGTGTCGCGGTAACGCGTCCGAATCTCAATGATCCGAGACATATCAACTTCATTGAAGGTGGTGAGGTGCGCGGAGTCGCGCTTCGATGCGACGAGGTTCGCGGCGATCCTCTTACGAAGGTTGCTCATCGGCACGCGCTTACTGCGCTGCTCGGCCGCGCCGGTTGTCGCGGCCGCAGAAGTCGCAGCGGGTTTCGGCGAGGCCGCCGCTTTCGTGTTACCGGTCTTTTCCGCCGACGCGAGCGCGTCTTCTTTCGTGATTCGCCCGTCGGGACCGGTCGCACGGATGTTCTTCGGGTCGAGACCGTGTTCCTCGACGACGCGACGCACAGCGGGAGACAGTACGGGAGCGGCGTCGCCGTGAGCATCCGCCGCATCCGCTTCCGGTCGCGCGGCCTCACCGGTGCCGGTATTGTCGGCATCACTCTCAACGGTTTTCGCAGCACCGGCGTCGTCGATCGAGCCGACCGCCTGGCCGATCTCGACCTCTGTTCCCTCGGGAACCGTCGTGCTCAGGACGCCGGATGCGGGCGAGGGAACCGCCAGGGTCGCTTTGTCGGTCTCGAGTTCAAAGATCTCGTCACCTTCGGATACGGTCTCACCGTCGCTCTTCAACCACGTCGCAAGAACGCCCGTCGTTACCGACTCACCGACATTCGGGACCACAACTTCGCTTTTCATCCAATCCTCACTTTTCTGAACTCACTCTTCTGAACTCGCTGTCACAATCTCACTCGAACGCGTCGGTCAGCAATCGCTCGAGCTCCTCTGCGTGTTGATTATGCGAACCGGTCGCCGGGCTTGCCGACGCGGGCCGTCCGACGTAAGAGGGCGGCCGGTCGGGGAACAACTCCCGGAGGCGTGGCTCGGCAAAACTCCACGCTCCGCGATTCTCGGACTCTTCCTGGACCCAGACAAGCTTGGCCGAGGCCGGATACGTCTGCACGATACCTTTCAGCGTCTCGGCATCGAACGGGTAAACCTGCTCAAGCCTTACGATCGCTGTGCGAGAGTCGGCAAGTTTTTCCTTTCGGTCAAGAAGATCGAAGTAAACCTTGCCGCTGCAGATGAGAATCGTCTCGACCTTCCGTTTCTCCGCCGCGTCGAAACTGTCGTCGATGACGGTGCGATAATGCCCTTCGGTGAGTTCAGCGACGTCGGAAACACACCGCTTGTGCCTGAGCAGGCTCTTCGGCGTCATTACGATGAGCGGCTTGCGGAAGTCCTGTTTCATCTGACGGCGGAGCATATGGAAGTACTGAGCCGGTGTCGACGGTGCGCAGACCTGCATGTTATCTTCCGCGCAGAGTTGAAGAAAACGCTCGATATGGGCGCTCGAGTGCTCGGGACCCTGCCCCTCGTATCCGTGAGGCAGAAGCAGAACGAGC
>PXBQ01000425.1 GCA_003566875.1 Spirochaetaceae bacterium
GAACTTCCGTATTCGCTCAAGACGATCCGGTGGAGAAACCCTTCTTGTTTGTACAACGTCAGGATTCGTTGGAACTGCATACGCTCCCGTTTGGCTATTTTTAGTAGTTTGTCGCGCACCGACGCTGCCGTATTCGTCATGCCGATATCCTCAGATGCGTTCGCACTGGTCCCTCTTCCTGGAGAATGCGCGCGTAGCGTAGAAGAAGATCCACGTTCACTACCGCCGCGGTGAGGTAGTTTCGAAGGGCTTCATTTACCACGTCCTGACCGAGAGTGCGACGAAATCGAATGGCGTCACACATCGTCTTCTCACGATCGTAAACCTTGAACGTTTGTCCGTCGATCGTCTCGGTTGCCACTCCAAGGCTATGTCGCCGTTCCCCGAAAAAGAACCGTCGAACCGGGGGGAACTCCGGAACACGTGTCCGGTTGCCACGAGGAAGAGCCACCTGGATCGAAGGCGGTTCGTAGGTGGACAGATCGTAATGGGCGAGGGCCGAACCTAGGCATATAACGGCACCCGGGAGGGCAAGTTGGATTTCGAAGTAACCCGATGCGGTTTGCGTCTCCGATGCTATGTACAGTCCCGGCTTAACACGGACGATGCTTCCCTCATTCAGAAGTGCAGAGATGTAGCTATTGTGGAGACCGGCTCGCTGGAAATCCGCCGTCCGTATGATACCGGCGTGGGTCTCAAGATAGGCATCAATTCGACGGCGCGTTGCGTTTTCCATATAAAAGCATGATAGAAATATCTGCATTTAAAGTAAAGTGTCGTAGATACTATCATAAAAAGGATCGCGATGGGTGCTTTCCTTTTTTCCCGTTGAAAACCGTTGATCCTGCCGCCAACCTCGATACCTTGCCGATACAGCGAAAATCAACCATAGTCGGACTCATCGAGGAGACAAACGTGACGCACTCGAGTTCATCAGCCGACGTGTATCGGGCGCTGCAAGAGCGGATCGACGAGCTTCCGGTTCCGTACCCGCCGACCGAGTCGGGCGTTGAGATCAAGCTGCTGAAGGCCCTGTTTGACGAACACGAGGCGCGGCTCGCGCTTCACCTGAGCGCGATCGGTGAACCCTCGTCGGTGATCGCGCGGCGGGTGCCGGGAGGCGATCCCGAACTAATCGAGTCGACTCTGGGTGCGCTCGCGCGGAAGGGCGCGATCAACACCGGCGTGACGCGCGTCGGGAACGAGCGGGTGAGGACGTATGGGCTTGCGCCTCTTGTCGTCGGCATGTTCGAGTTTCAGGTCGATCGGCTGACGCCCGGTTTCGTGAACGACTTCCGCGAGTACCTCGATCAGGGGTTCAGGCGGAGCATCGTCGGGGTGCGCACCGCGCAGATGCGAACCGTGCCGGTGCGCGCGACGCTTTCGGCCGGGCGGTCGGTCTCGTCGTACGACGACATCCGCTCGTACCTCGCCTCGCATCCGGGGCCGTTCTCGGTCATAAACTGCGTCTGCCGGCAGAGCGCCGAACTGATCGGCGAGCCGTGCACGACGAGCTCGACGCACGAGACCTGTCTGATGATCGGGCACACGCCGTCGCACGGCCGCGAGGTGACGCGCGATGAGGTTATTGCGATCCTCGATCGGTCGGAACGCGAGGGACAGGTCCTGCAACCGCAGAACACGCGGCGGCCCGCGTTCATCTGCTGCTGTTGCCGGGACTGTTGCGAGCTCCTGCGAAACGCGCGCAAGCTCCCGCGTCCGGCCGACGCGATACCCTCGGCGCATCGCGCCGCGGTCGTGCCTTCGCTCTGCACGGGCTGCCGGGTGTGCGTGAAGCGCTGCCCGATGGACGCGATCGCCGTGACCGGCGGCGTCGCCGTTATCGATGAAGCCCGGTGCATCGGGTGCGGCCTCTGCGCGACGACGTGTCCGGTTCACGCAATATCGCTCGTGCGCCGCCGCCGCGCGCCGCGGACCCCGCGCACCGCGGTATCGATGTACCTCCGGATGTACCGCGACAGGTGGGGGCTCCGAAAGATCGCATCGCTCGCGGTTCGGAAACTCATCGGGCGGAAGATCTAAGGGCGACCGATCACGGGTGGTACGCTCCGGCACCGTTTTCGGTTATTTCGCGTTTTTTTGAGTCGGTTAATTAAGGTTAGCATGGGAAATTTAATTAGTGATGACGCCTGATAAAGATTCTTTATCAGATCAACCCGTCGCCTTGTCGAGCCCGGGTTTTTGGCCTACACTAGTGTCTGGAGACGACCGATGGCGGAACGGATGAACCGGAAGCACGTGGTGATAGCGACCGCGCAAGAGCACGACAAAGCCGACAGGGAGTACTGGGCTCAGGCCACCTTCGAAGAAAAACTCCGAACCATCACATACCTGAGGGAGTGCTTTTATGGCCCTGAGTCAACTACCGGACGACTTCAAAGAGTTTATCGATTCTCTCAACGCTCATGACGTCGCGTACTTACTGATCGGCGGTTGGGCTGTCGGCCTATACGGAAATCCACGAGCGACAAAAGACATCGATTTTCTCATCGCCGTCGATGAAGAAAACCTCGATCGTCTCCGCGTTGCACTCGAAGAATTTGGTGCGCCGGAGGTCGATGTGGCGCATTTCAGGAAGCGTGGAAACATTTTCCGTATGGGGCGCGCACCGATTCAGATCGACATCCTGAATGATGCTGACGGTATCGATTTTTCCGAGTGTTATCGAAGGAAAACCGTGATAAACATCGGGGACACCGAGTTGTCGGTTATCTCGAAAGAAGATCTAGTCAAGAACAAAAAAGCTACCGGGCGTCACGGGGACCTGGCTGACGTCCAGGCATTGATCGACCCGGATTCGGAATAGCCGCCGACCTGGCGTTCTCCACGCGCGACATGAGCCGTTCGATCCACGCTCCGATTCCGTCGCCGGTGCGGCACGAGACCGGTAGGACCTCGGCTCGAGGGTTGAGCTGCGCGATCCGGTGACGGACGGCGTCGATGTCGAACTCGGCGATCTCCGCGTAGTCGGTTTTGTTGATGATCACGATGTCGGCGGCGGCGAACATGATCGGGTACTTCAGCGGTTTATCGTCACCCTCGGGTAGACTTAAGAGAGCGACGTTCACGTGTGCTCCGGTGTCGTGCTGCGCGGTGCAGATGAGGTTGCCGACGTTCTCGAGCAGGATCAAGTCGAGGTCGTCGAGCCGTAACTCGGCCAGCGCGGCCTGCACCATCGTCGCGTCGACGTGGCAGAAGCCGCCGGTCTCGATCTGCACCGCCTCGATTCCCACCGCGGTCATCTTGTCGGCGTCGACGGTGGAGTCGATATCGGCCTCCACTACCGCGATCCTGAACTCGGACCGGAGCTCCTGAATCGTCCTGAGAATCAGACTCGTCTTGCCGCCTCCGGGGGACGCCATGATGTTCACCATCGCGACCGAGCTCGCCGTCAGCCTCTCTCGGAGCGCCGTCGCGTGGACCGTGTTCTCGGCGAGGATACTCTCGCGAATCCGGACTACTCGTGTTTGGCTCATCAACTCACCTCGATCTCTTCGACGACGTAGTCCGCCGGCTCTTTCATCGTGCAGTCGCCGCCGCCGCACCGCGGGCACGTGACCCGGTCGACCGTTCGCAGCGACACGGCGAAACTCACGCCACAGCCGGACCGGTTACAGAGAAACTCCGGCGCCTGGTGCTCGATCTCGAGCCGGGCACCGTGAGCGACAGTCCCTTCAGAGATCCGGTCGAAGTACCGCTGGATCCAGATCGGCTTAAGATCGCTCAGTTCGCTCACGACGAGCGCGACCCGGTGCACGCGCTCGGCCTTCTCCCTCCGCGCGTGTTTGACGACGACTCTGAGAATCTCGTTCGTGATCGCGAGCTCGTGCACCATCCCCTCCGTCCGCGCTTCCCGACCGTTAGCGTAACCGTCGGTACCCGGTACGTCTACCGGTGGGGAGGGCGATGGGCGGCGTATCGTCGCGCTGACCACGTTCCAATCCTCCCCGATTTGTGGTACCGTCTCCGTACCACAACCGAGGGGTACCAAAAATGACGATTCACGTACACGAAACACCCGTTGAGATGGGCCGCGCGGCCGCCGACGCGGGAGCGGCGTCTATAAAAGAAGCGATCGAGGCTCGCGGAGAGGCGACCGTGATCCCCGCGACCGGGGCGAGTCAGTTCACGATGTTGGAGCGGCTCGTCGCGCTCGACGTAGATTGGTCGCGCGTGACGTGTTTCCCCCTCGATGAGTACGTCGGTCTCGACGACGCGCACCCGGCGAGCTTCCGGAAGTATCTGCGCGAGCGGTTCGTCGAGAGGCTTCC
>PXBQ01000491.1 GCA_003566875.1 Spirochaetaceae bacterium
CCTTTCGGTCGCGCGCGACGCGGTCTCGATGGCGGAGTACTTCATCCGCGACGACAACCCGTGCGACATCCTGATCAACAACGCGGGGATCAACCACCTCGAGAAGCTCGTCGACCTCGACGTTGAGCACTGGGACGAAGTGATCAACGTGAACCTGCGCGCGCCCGCGCTGATCTCGAGCATCGCCGCGCGCCACATGATGAGCCGGCGTTCGGGATCGATCGTGCACGTCGCGAGCCTCTCGAGCGTGAAGGGGTTTGACGAACACGCCGCGTACTGCGCGAGCAAGTTCGGGCTTCACGGGCTGACGCAGGTCATGGCGGTCGAGCTCGCGCCGTACAACATCCGCGTCAACGCTGTCGGGCCGACCGTCGTGCTCACGCCTCTTGGGCTCGAAGCGTGGGGCGATCCCGAGAAGGCCGACCCGATGAAAGCGCGCATTCCACTCGCGCGCTTTGCGACCGTCGAGGAGGTTTCGAACGCCGTCCTGTTTCTCGCCTCCGACGCCGCGTCGATGATCCACGGGCAGATTCTCCTAGTTGACGGCGGGTTTACCGCGTAACGGAACAGTATGATCCGCAATCACCGACTTTCGCGCAGAGACGTATCACCGATTCTCGGATATCTCGTTCTCGGAGCCTTCACGTACGTCGTGTACGGAACTGCGCTCATCGCGGCTATCGGTACCGGATGGGTTGTGGCCGTTGTAATCGCGTTGATTCTTGTCGGCGTAACGGTTGGGCTGTTGTTCGACTGGAGGCACGACCGTGCTCCACGAACTCTGGAACGGCGGTTCGAGATCCCGGCGGATCCGGTGAGCTTCGTCTCGGTCCTCGCCGGGACGATCATCACGTACTATCTCTCCGTTGACTTTGGTCTCGGAGCGGTCGTTGCGTCGGCGCTCGTCGGTGTCGCCGCCGCCGCGGTCGTGAAGGCGTACGCGGCGCCGGTGTTCTGCGGATCGTTCGTCGGAATGGCCGCAGCCGAAGTCCTCAGCTTCGGCACCGTGGCTCTTGCCGGCGTGTTTGCGGGGGTCGTGTTTGTCATTGCGAAGGACGTTCTGAACGGGTACGGCGGAAAGCTCGGGACGATCGCGTTCGCGGGAAGCTTCGCGGCGGCTACGGCTGTCGGCCTACCGCTCACGACGGCGATCGTGCCGGGTTGGGACGTCGGCCGCCTCTTGCTCGTCTACTGCGCGGCCGGTGCGTTCGTGACGTTTCTTCTGAACGAGAACCTCGAAAACGGGCCGGTCATGGCGTCCGGCATCGTCGGCCTCGCCGCAGGGCTTCTGCTCCCGGTCGTGCACGGGCCGGATCTCGGCGGTTTCCTGGCTGTCGGAGTGTTTGCCGCTTCTTTTGCCGGGATGAGCGGATCGTCACGGTTTCACCACGCCGCGTGGATGATCCCGGCCGGCGCCGTCTGCGCGCTCGCCCTGATGTACTCGATGCCGTACATGGGCGGCGCGGGAGGAAAACTCGGGACGATCGGATTCGGCGCGGTGCTCGGAATACACGGTCTCATACGTCTGGCTGAATGCGCCGCGCGCCGTCGCAGAGCGACGTGAGGACGGACGCCCTCCGCTCCGAACTCAATCCGCGTGGAAAACCTCTTCGAGCGGAATGACGACCGGCGAGCTGTCCGGATTGGTCTCCATGAGGTCTCCCATGTACGCCCACCATTTTTTCATGATCGCGGTCTGCGGGAGTTCGTCGACGGTGTTGTTCTCGGTGAGCTTCTGGGTCGCGAACAGCATCCCGGTTTCGCGGTGCAGGTATATCGTGTAGTCGCGGATGCCACGCGCGGCGAGCTCGGCCGAGAGCTCCGGCCAGATCTCGTCGTGCCGACGTTTGTACTCCGCCTCGTTTCCGGGGATCAACTTCATCACAAATCCGACTCGTTTCACTTAAGCCTCCTCAAAAGCTGCCGAGATCATCGCGAAGTACGCGTCGTCGGAGACGTACTCCGGTATACTGTTTCCTGAGCCGAGCGCGTACCGAATACACCCGGTCTTCTCGATCATCGCGCGTGACCTATTGTGGATGCGATCGAGAGGTTCGTTGCAGAGAAATCCGAGATCGATTCCGCCGAGCATCGCGATCGAGTTTCCCCAACGGTCGTACGCATCCTCGACCGGAAGGATCGCGTCCTCGAACGAGTGTTTGCCGTCCATCTTGAGGTCGTCGATCACGTCGTCCATGACCGCCTCGAGCTGACCGCACGAGTGCAGAATAACGGGGCGCCCCGCATCGTGCGCGAGTTTGGCGATTTCCCTGTGCCACGGAAAGACGTACCGTCTGAGATCGTCCGGTGAGAGCATCGTCTGCGTGTTGAAGCCCCAGTCGTCGTTCGCGATCACCGCGCCGATCGCCGGGTAATCGAGGCAGCGACGGTAGAACGTCACGAGACGAGACCCGATCTCGGTCGAGATTCTCATCGCTAGCCCCGGGTTTTCGATAACCATAAAGCAGAGGTTCTCGTATCCGACGATATCGTTCAGGATTTCCATCACGCCCATCGGCCCCGAGACGACCGCCTTCATACCGTCTGGAAGCGCGTCGGCCGCGACCGCGAGCCGTTCGTACGGCAGCGCCTCCATATCGGGCCACGGGTACGATTCGAACGAAGCCTCATCGGTTATCACGGCGCCTTCGTTCAGCGAGTGAGATTTCTCTTGTCCGCGTTCGCCGGTCGGAAAACGACTCTCCGGAAAAAACTCAGGGGTCGTGAGCGTGACGTGATCGTAGCCCGCCGCTGCAAATGCGTCGGCGAAAAACCGCGTTCGCTCGACGAGCCCTTCCTCCGGGCAGACGCGCCCTGCGAGTCGTTCGTACAGTTTTCGATTCAGGTAGAACTCGAATAGCGTCGGCCGCGGGGGTTCACGCCCCGCCAGGACGTCAAGAAGGTTCTCGAAACGCGGTTGCCTTTTGCGTACGCGTACGCGGCGTTCGTACGTTGTCATGAAGCCCTCCGTGAGAGTGCCCCATTGTACCGGATACCGCGCTTTGCGGAAATGGGCACGGAGGGTGTCCGAAGTCTCAGATGTCCTTGTCCGCGTACCACACGTCTTTGGAAACCGTCTCGCCGTCGAGGTGGTAAAACCATACCGGGTGCGGAGCCTCCGCAAACGCGGGCGCGGTTGCGTACCACGTCGTGATCGCGTCTATCCGCTCGGGAGAATGCCCTTCGTGGAAGTGACCGCTCACGACCAAACGGACTTTGCCCGAATCGGCGATCCGCTTCTCGAGTTCGTCCGCGTCGGCGTAGTTGAACGGATACCCGCGCGAGACGTGTGGTCGAATGAGGTAGTGCTGGACGTGAATCTGAGGCGTCGGGTCACGGTCGTCGATCGCGTTCTCGAAGCGGTGTCTGTCGTCGCCGGTTCGGTGCGGTACGTTGTGTTCGGCTTCGTCGTCGAAGAAGCTCACGACCCGGTACCCGGCGACCGTGAACTCCGCGGGTACGGACGCGAACACCGACCGTACGAGGCGTGGGTGATCGTGGTTTCCGTGCACGATCGCGATCGGGCACGGGATCGGTTCGAGCAGCTCCGCGATCAAACGTAGATCGCGCTCACCGTTTTTTCGTGTCGCATCGTCGTCGAGTGCGTCGAGTGGATAGTCGAGCAGGTCACCCGTCAACACGACGAGGTCGGGCGCCATCGCGCGGATCCGCACCGCGGCCTTTTCGAGCAGATCCGGGATCTCGCGGCTGCGCCGCGCGGCGATCCTCGCGGTGCCCGGCAGATGCCGCCTCAGGTGCAGATCCGTGATGTGTGCGATCGTCATCGGTTGCCCCTCTCGTCAATGCGGAAGCCGCGGGCGCAGGTAGCCGTACGTGAGCGCGCCGAGAAGAGCGGAAATGATCGCGACGATGACCGAGGCATACCCGGCGCCGAGTAGCGCGTACAACGGGCCCGGGCACGCGCCGGTGAGAGCCCATCCCAAACCGAAGATCGTGCCGCCGGTGATGTTTCCGATCTTATTGAACGGTTTGCCGGTGTAGTTGATCGGCGCGCCGCCGACCTCCCTGGGGCCGACCTTACGGATTAACGCGACCGAGACGGCGCCGATGAGAACGGCCGACCCGAGGATCCCGTACATGTGAAACGCCTGGAAGTGGAACATCTCCTGGATTCGGAACCACGAGATCACCTCCGACTTGATCAGCACGATACCGAAGTACAGACCGATCAGGAAGAACTTGAAAAGTTTCATGCCGGCCTCCTTACAGCGCCATCACGAGCGGCACGATGAAGTTTGACGCGATCACGCCGCCGATGAAGA
>PXBQ01000271.1 GCA_003566875.1 Spirochaetaceae bacterium
CCCCCGCGGGTCGTGCTCGTCGGAGGGCGCCAGGAACGCCCCGGATCCGCACAAGACGGAGCCGGGACGACCACCACCCCGACACCTTCGGCGGATCTCATTCCGATCGACGATCCTTTCCAGGCGCTCGCTCTGGCCAACAGCTGGAAAATCCGTTTTCCCAACGTGGCTACGTACGTCACAACCGAAAACATCCGATTTTTGCTCCCCGATGAACAGATCGTGGACGTCCCGATGCCCCCGGATAGTATGGTGGTCGCGGCGGCGCCGTACATCAGGAACACTCATCCCTGCACTGTGCATACGATGTCAAGTTGCCAGGCAGAACTGCGGAACGAGCCGATAGAAGTTACCGTACTTGACGAAGAAGGTCGGATCTTCCTGAACGAGACCGTAAAATCGCTGGGAAACGGATTCGTCGAGTTGTGGCTGCCGCGGGATCGACGGTTTCGGATCCGGTTCGAGGCGCGCGGACTGGCGGTGGAGAGCACGGTCGAGACATTCGACGGAAGCCCCACGTGTATTACGAATCTGCCCCTCTCCGGCGTCGCCGGATTTACCTCCGGACCGCCGGCGTAACCGAGAAAGGAACAAACGAAAATGAACTCAATTAACACGCGATTCTACCACATCCGATTTCCGGTATATGGCCTCGTCTTGGCTACGGTACTCTCCATCGTTTCGCTCGCGGCGATCGATCGCGAGGAGCCGTTCCAGACATCCCGAGCCGCGGGCATCGAGTTGTCGGCACGCTTCGACAATCGAGCCGACGTCCGCTCCGGCACGACCGACCGGCTCGTCTTCTCCGTTACGCTGGACACGCACTCGACCGACCTGTTTGCGATCGATATCGAAGAATCGGCGGCTGTGTACCTCAACGGAAACCGACTCGTCCTCGCGGACGTTCAGTGGGACGGGGATTCGGAGAACTCCCACCATAGGTCCGGCACGTTATCGGTCCGTGTCCCCCCGCTCCCTCCCGGTGAGGAGAGACACGGAACACTGGAACTCCGCATTCGTAACGTAGGCCGATCGGATCGAGTATTCGAGTGGGTGTTATAGTCCTTGCCGGACGAACGATCTGACGTGCTCGTCGATCAACTGCGGACACGCCCCTATCGCGGAACCAACCGCCGCACGAGCACCCGCACAACCGAGGCGAACAGGCCGAGTACCGCGACCCCGAGCATCACCCACGCAAACCAGTCACCCCACTCGAGGAAGAGAGTCCATCGGTCGGTGTAGATCGGCACGTCCCCGATCAGGTAGCCTTCGACGAACGGTGGATAGATTTCGGTAATTCGCCCGTTCGGATCGATGATGGCTGTCATCCCGCCGGTCGTGCTGCGAACCATGCTCCGCGCTGTTTCAGCCGCTCGAGCGCGGCGCGCCAGGTCGGTGCCTGCGAGTAGTCGACCTTGGTGGCGAGTCCATACCCAAGTGCGCCTACAAAGAGCGCAACCCAGACGAGGAGCGCCGTACGGTTGCGAACGAAAAAGCTCCCCAGGGCGTCCCAGCCATGCCAACCATCCCTGAGCGCGTAACCAAGCCAGGCGCTCGGAAAAACGACGAGCAGGCTCACTCCCCAGACGCTCGTCAGGCTACTCAGGCGGACGAGCGGAAGAAAAAGGTACTGCGTGTAGCCGATTATACCGTAGGGGTAACCGAGAAACCCGAGCGTCCTGAGATACTCGTACGCAAGCCAGACGGCGATCTGCAGCAGATATCCATACCGCGGCAGAAGCGTGTCGGCAAGCTTGAGAATCGGGAAGAGGATGAGGAAGTAAACGGCGTATATGAGCGGCACCAAAAGCAGCGCAAGAGGGTGAAAACCGGTGAGCCAGAAATTGTGAAGCGCGTACGCGAGGAATCCATAGAAAAACCCGTAGAAGAACACCTCGGTCCAGTTCGATCGATGGATCAGCACGAACACCGGAACGAGCGCGACGTACGCCAGCGGGAACCATCCCCACTTCGATATGAAGCTCGGGAACGAGAGCGAGAAAAGGAGCGCGCCGAGCGCGACGAGGCCCATGTTTAACCCGAGAGCTCGAAGGAACCGGTGCCTTCGTGGGTCGATCGGCATTGGCGTATCGATCTGTTTCACATCGTCTCCCAACAACGTCTGCTCGCGGCGGCACGTTTCCGCCGAACGTTCTCGTCGCCGCATACTACCCTACCCCGGTAGAGTATGTCAACCTGAAGATTTTCCGCGGCAATTCTCGACGAACGAGCGAGATCGTTTTTATCGCGGCTGGTCAATAGTCAGTTGAGATGTCGAATTCCGTCATTCGCCGGATACTGCCGGTAGTTGCCATTTCCAACTGACTATGTAAATTTAGCCTATAGTTTTTGTAAGGAATTCCCACCGGCACCGGTGACGGATACTCCGGTGTTGGCGGGAACGTCCTGCTGCTGTTCGGTTTGCGGCGAGGGAAAAAACATGTTGCTTGGAATCAGAAGCAGGAGCACCATCGTTTTGCGGCACCTGTGCGTTGCCGGGTTGACCGTAGGCTTATGGTATCTGTTCTGGATGTCCCGTCCGGAGTGGCATCCCGAAATGCGAATGTGGCGCGCATTCGGAGACGCCTCGTTCATGTTGCTCTTTATGAGCATGATCCTCGGGCCGGCTGCCAGAATTTGGCCGCGGTTACTGGCTCTCGTTCCGTGGCGGCGTGAGCTCGGGATTTGGTTCGCCCTTTCTGCGCTCGTGCACGGATACCTGGTCTGGGTCGGCTGGGCACGGTGGGATGTTTGGCGATTTCTCGGATACGAGTTCATTCCGCAGGTTGGGCAGCGCGCCTTTTTTTATCCCGGATTCGGATTAGCGAATCTGATGGGCGCAGTTGCGCTGGCGGGCGCGCTGCCGCTCGCCGGAACGTCGAGCGACATGGCGGTCACCTTTCTCGGTATCGCGTCATGGAAATGGCTACATTCATTCGCCTACGTAGTCTTCTATCTGGTCGCCCTCCACGGCGTCTATTTTCTCTTCCTCCATTACGCTCCGTCTTTTCACCGGAGCGTTCCGCCTGATCCGAACTGGTTTCGTTTCTACTTTCTGGCGATGACCGTTCTCGTACCCGCGGCGCAACTCAGCGCATTCACTAGAACGGTCCGCGCACGGCGCCGGTCGGGCATGTAGGAGGTGAAAGGCGGATGAGCCGGATTTTTGCGACCTCGATCGTCGCGCGGCACTCTATCGCGGAGAACTCGGTTGAAGTGGTGTTCGATCGCCCTCCCGGATTCGAATACCGGTCCGGCCAGTATATTCAGCTCGGCCTGCGGAGCTTGCTTCATCGTGACGCGAAAGGCCCGTCGCGGGTCCTTTCGGTTTCTACCTCGCCGCACGACACGGCGACCGTCGCAGTCGCGTTTCGCGAATCCGACAGCGGCTTCAAGCGTACCTTGAGACAGTTGGCCCCCGGTTCGGAAGTACTGATCGAAGGGCCCCACGGTTTCTATACGCTGCCCCGGGAACTCACGCGCCCGCTGGTACTGGTTGCCGGTGGCATCGGAGTCGTCCCGTATGTCAGCATGCTCCGATACTTGACGGAATGGGGGATCCGCATCCCTGTTCCGATGACTTTGCTGTATGCCAATGGTACGATCGAACGAGCCGCATATCTGGACGAACTTCGGAAAACTGCAACACGCGCCCCCGGGTTCGTCCTCCGGCACCGGATCGGTTTAATCGACCGGAATTTCCTGGAGCGAAACGTGCACGATCCCCGCGGTTGCGCGTGGCACGTGTCGGGTCCGCCGGCAATGGTCTGCCATGTGCGAAACCTGTTATTCCACCTGCGCGTCGATGAAGCGAGAATCTGCTACGAAGAGTTTTCCGGCTACTGAAGTCGTCGTCCATAGAGCGCGCCGACCGCCGGCGCCGGCCCATGGTCGTTTTGCAAACGCCGAAAGACTGGACCTGCCCGAAGAGCTTCTCGGCCGGCGGTCGCTCGCTGGGTTTCATCGCTCCGCTCTCGAGCGTACCGTTCTTCGCCGCTCTCTTCCACCGGTAGAAGCTCCAGCTGCTGATCCCGTATTCTGCGCAGACCTCGGCTTCCGACCGATCTCGCGGAGATAAAACTTCCGCTACTACCCGATGACGAAACTCGTCGCTGTACCTCATTTCGATGTCGCCTCCTGAATCCTACGAATTCCTTGCGACATCTATCTTGACACAGGGGGTCACTTGCTTTTGTGACGGACTTTCATCCGTTTCTGGGAAGCGGTTATCAAGGCGCCATTTTCCAGATCGGCGCTGTGAGACTCGAGGA
>PXBQ01000031.1 GCA_003566875.1 Spirochaetaceae bacterium
CGCGCAGCCTCTACCCGGACTCGATCGTCGTGAAGAGGCTCACGACTCACGTGCAGCTCGCGCGACGGAGAACGCGCGTCGAGATACTCAGGCTCAAGAACGCCGAGAGCCTCGTCAGGCTCGCGGTATACATGGCGGCGGTCACGCTCGTCGTGCAGGCGTCGTCGCGCACGCCGCGCCGCGCCGCGCGGCTTCTCGGGCGGATCGGGAAATCGGAACGATAACAGGGAGGACTGTATGGGAACGTGGACAGCAGACGGACGGTCGGAAGGGCAAGACGAGGTCGCGCTCGCGCGGTACACGCCGAAGGATCTCACCGACGCGAAGGACTTCACGCGCGAGCTTCACGCGATCGACACGAACCAGACGCTCACGATGCTCGACAAGTATCGCTACAAAAAACAGCTGATGCGCGCGGTGTTCAACGCGAAGCAGAAAGAGATCGCTCATCATCTCGACTCGTACGAGAACTACCTTCTCGCGCGCAAGGACGTCGAGGCCAAAACGATCGCGCTCGAGGCGCAAAAAGCGATCATGCGGCTCGAGCAGGAACAGCTCCAGATGATGAAGGAGATCGGCCTCGAGCACACCGACGAGATCTCGAACACGCTCGTAAAGTCCGGCAACATGCTCACCGCGAAGATCGAAGAGATCGAGGCGAGCGCGATGCTGCCGGAGATCAAACAAATGACGCTCAAAAACGTCCGCCTCGTCTGGAACAAAACCAACCGCCGCATCACCGAAAGCGTCGACACGTACATGGACGAGCTGTACGAGAAGGAGCGGGGGAGGATTCGGTGAGGGGGGAGCGGCTTTCTCGTCGCTCGGCGAAGCCGCACGATGATTTAGCGATACCGGTCAGATCGCCGGTTTTCTTCTGGTTTCCGTCGATCCGTGCTATGATACCACGATCGTAACGAGGGGCTTTTTGACTGCGTTTTTTTACGATCCCCCCCGACGGAAGAAACTGGAGACTGATGGAGCGCACTGGGTGCGTCGCGCCGACTTGCCTCGCGGAGATGTGCTTCGGGAAAGGCGAGCGGTTGGGAGGTGTTCCTGATGGCGAATGAACCTTCGATCCCATACGACAATCTGCCCGGACTTCCTCCTTCGGCCGACGTGGAGTCAAAAGCCGTTCTGAAGCAATGTCTTGCCGCCACTCGGGCGCTGGCCGAATTAAAGGGGGTAGGGGGGCTTATCCCTGATCAGACGATTCTGATTAACGCAATACCGCTACAGGAAGCCCGCCTTAGTTCCGAAATCGAGAATATCGTCACCACGCAAGACGAGCTCTTCCGCGCGGCGATGGATGAGTCCAAAGTCACAGATCCGGCAACCAAAGAAGTCTTGCGATACCGTACGGCCCTCAGACGGGGGAGCGACCTGTTGAAGTCTGATGGGCTGTCCATACGGATGATTCTCGAAGTTTGCAGGGTATTGCGCGGCATGCCCGCGCTCGAGTTCCGGAGTGCGGACGAGCAGGTTTGTATCGGAAGCCGCACGACGGGCGAAATCCATTACACCCCGCCGCGTGGCGGTTCCGTTCTCCTCGCAAAGCTGCGCAACCTGGAAGCGTTTCTGGCTTCATCCGACGACCTGGATCCGCTCGTCCGTATGGCCCTTGCCCATTACCAGTTCGAGGCGATACATCCGTTTACCGACGGAAACGGCCGCACCGGTCGTATTCTGAATATCCTTCTGCTGCTCCATGCCGGACTGCTCGATATACCGGTGCTCTACTTGAGCCGGTTCATTGTCCGCAACAAGCCGGTCTATTACCGCCTTCTTCGGCGGGTGACTGAAGACGGCGACTGGGAGTCATGGCTGATATATATGCTCAACGGTGTTGAGGAGACCGCGCAATTGACGACCGGTCGCATCCGCGCTATTGCCGAACTCCATTCCGAAACCATCGCGCGATGCCGAAGGGAGCTTCCACGGGTCTATACACGGGAACTGATTGACCTGATTTTTCGCCGGCCATACTGCAAGACGGCCTTTGTCGTGGACGCCGGCCTCGCCGAACGAAAGACCGCCTCGGAGTATTTGAGGGAACTGGAACGTATCGGCGTTCTTGAAGGCAAAAAGATCGGTCGCGAGGTCGTCTATCGGCATCCCGCTCTGCTGGATGCGCTCAAGGCATGAAGACTCCTGTCACCCCGACAAGTCCACACACTGGACAGGACGCAAATATATGTCCATTTTCGCCTCCTATTTGGACATATCCTGAAAACATGTCCAAAGGACGGACACATTGCAACCGGTTGGTTCACAAGCCCGCCGGTTTGGAGAGGTTCTGACAGATCGGTTCTCGGTCCGTCCGTTTGCGGGAAGCGGGGCATTGGAGCAAGTGCTTTGCCGAGGGGGGCGGTTGACGGAGGTGGGCGATAGCGAACTCGACCCGAGGCAACTATCGCAAAAAACTATCTCACGCAGCAGGAGGTTACCGGGTTCAACCGCATAGGGACGATGAACGTCGACACGCGACAACCGGCCGGAGGCGAGCGCGATGCTGCCGGAGATCAAACAAATGACGCTCAAAAACGTCCGCCACGTCTGGAACAAGACGAACACGCGCATCATGGAGAGCGTCGACACGTACATGGTCGAGCTGTACGAGAAGGAGAAGGGGAGGATTCGGTGAGGGGGGCGACAACACGGCTGGAGCGCAGGGTGTGTGGTGAGGGATAGATATGAGTATTCGCAAAGAGTACGACTTTTCGGGCGCAAAGAAAGGGGTTCCCAAATAGTCCATATTTTGTGTTATTCTTTTTTTCTAAAACGATGAGTCGACGGCTTCGGAGGACGGCAAATGATAACCGGCGAGATCAAATCTAAGGTAGACCGCATCTGGGACAGTATGTGGTCCGGCGGGATCTCCAATCCCCTGTCGGTTATCGAGCAACTGACGTACCTGCTGTTCATCAAACGGCTCGATGAGCTACATACGTTGAAGGAACACATGGCAGCCCGGACCGGGAAGCCGTTGGAAGACCCGGTTTTTACCGCGGATCAGGAACACCTGCGGTGGTCGCGGTTTAAAGAGACCGCTCCGGAGAACATGTTTGCGACGGTACGCGACGAGGTTTTTCCGTTTATCAAGAGCCTTGGTCGTAACGGTGGCGACGGTGATCCGGAAGACTCAACGTATACGCATCACATGAAAGACGCGCTCTTCATGATGCCTGCGCCACGAGTCCTTGCGAGCGTTGTGGACCAACTCGACGGCATCCCGATGGACGATACCGACACGAAGGGCGATCTCTACGAGTACATGCTGGGCAAGATCGCGAGCGCGGGTCAGAACGGCCAGTTCCGCACGCCGCGGCATATCATCAAACTGATGGTGGAGATGACCGCTCCCACTCCCAAAGACGTGATCTGCGATCCGGCCTGCGGTACGGCCGGTTTTCTGATCGCGGCATCCGAGTATCTGGTTACGCATCACAGCGATGCGATCTACCGTGACGAGGCGGCGCGCAGACGATTCAACGAGGGCACTTTTCACGGTTACGACTTTGACAGCACGATGCTGCGCATCGGCAGCATGAACATGCTGCTGCACGGCGTTGAGAATCCCGACATCCGTTACCGTGATTCTCTGGCTCAGACGGATAACGATGAGGCGGAGAAGTACTCGCTGATCCTCGCCAATCCTCCGTTTGCCGGGAGTCTGGACTTTGAGTCGACCGCGAAAGACCTGCTTCAGATCGTGAAAACGAAAAAGACCGAGCTCTTGTTCATGACGCTGTTCCTGCGCCTTCTGCAGAGCGGTGGGCGAGCGGCGGTGATTGTTCCCGACGGGGTGCTCTTTGGTTCGAGCAACGCGCACAAGACGCTGCGCCGGATTCTGGTAGAGGATCAGAAGCTGGACGCGGTGATCTCGATGCCTTCGGGCGTGTTCAAACCTTACGCGGGGGTCTCGACGGCGATTCTGCTGTTCACCAAAACGAACTCCGGCGGCACCGACACGGTCTGGTTCTACGACATGCAGTCCGACGGCTTCAGCCTCGACGACAAGCGCAGCCCCCAGCCCGACAAGAGCAACCTGCCGGACATCCTTGCCCGCTGGCGAACTCGCGAGAACGAGACCGACCGCAAGCGAACCGACCGAAGCTTCCTGGTCCCCAAAAGCGAGATCGCCGCCAACGACTACGACCTCTCGATCAACCGCTACAAGGAAGTGGAGTACGAGGAAGTGCAGCACGATCCACCGAAGGTGATTCTCCAACGGCTTGCCAAGCTGGAAGAGGA
>PXBQ01000153.1 GCA_003566875.1 Spirochaetaceae bacterium
ACAGGTCGGCGACCAGCCCTTCGTGCATCGTGTCGATCTCGCACATCACCGCCACGGTGTTAATCTCGGAAAACGTGACCGGAACGCCGAGCGACGGCGTACTCGTCCCCCACCGACCGGGCCCGAGCAGCATCACGCCACCGGGAAGCGCATCCGTCGCGGCGCACGCGCGAACGACGCGGCCGACAGCGCGCGCGAGCAGATACCGTCGTGGTTCGGGCAGCGCCGAGTAGAACCGTGACGGGATGTACACGACGCGCGCGATCGAGATCGTCCGCGTATGGCCGATCACACCGCCGTGCGACTTCAGGACGACCGCGTCGTCGGGGATATCGGGAACGGGGGCAGAGTCGAAATCCGCGCCGTGCACCGCGAGTGGACGACACTGCACGAGGTTGATCGTGTAACGACCGTCGCGTTCGAGATTCGCGGTGAACTCGATATCGACCTCGCTACCGTACGCATCGCGCACGGTAGTGAGCATCGCGCGGATCGTCTGCACAAAATCGGTCGTCGAAAAAACCGGATCGAAAGTCGGGACCCAGATCGGACCTCGCTCGGTGCCGGTCTGGCGCATCTGCCGCTCGAGCGCGACGTCGCGCGACGCAAACCGTTCGATCGGCAGCCCGGGCGCGCTCTCGACGAGATCGAGAAAATGCAGACTCGTGAACGTTTCCTTCTCGAGATCGAGCACGTCGACGCGCCTCTGAGAGTGCTTTCTGACTTCGTCGAAGCTCGACTCGGGTCTGAGTTCCGGCGCGTTCAGCGCGACGATCCGCGTGTAGTCGTCGTCCGAGCGGTCTACCGCGCGTGTGCCGAGGCCGGTCACGATCCGCACCATCCCGGCCGACGGGTCGATCGCGGTGTTCCACGCGTACGGGTTGAAGCTGAACGCGACGCCCGCGAGGTGCGGCAAGAAGTACCCGCCGTTCGGTGATCCCGAGACCCGCTGTACAAGAAGCGCCATCTGCTCGTCCCGGTCAAGCACGCCGCGCGTCTTGCGATAGTTCAGCGCCTCGTCGCTGATCGTGCTCGCGTAAATCCGCCGCACCGCGTCGAGGAACCTTTCCAGCCGTCGCTCGAGTGGCCCCCGGTTGATACAAAACTCCGAGTCGTACTTTCCGGCGAACGCATTCCCGAAGTTGTCCTCGAGCAGACTGCTCGATCGGACGATGATCGGGACTTCGCCGTAGTACTCGAGCATATCGGTAAATCGCCGCACGATGTACTCGGGAAACCTGCCCGCGAGCATCCGCGCACGCACCGCGTCGTTGCCGTCGAGAAACGTCGCGGGGTCTTTCTGCCGTTGTCGTTCCCACCAGCAGTCGTTGTTCACGAGGAACGTGTAGTACACGTCCGAGCCGATGAAAAACGAGTCGTGCAGCTCGAGAACCTCGTCCCATTTCGCGTCACGCCGGTGAAGAATCGCGCGCGCGAGCAACATTCCGACCGACTTTCCGCCGATCATCCCCGTTCCGATCATGCGCTTCCAGACGGAGACGATGTCGGCGAGCGAAAAGAATTTCTCCGCGAGCGCACGCATGCGTTGCTCGCGGGTGATCACGAGTGCGACCACATCCGAGAAAATGTCGGAACACGCGTCCTCATCGATCTCACCGCGCTCGTACTGCTCGAGCACGGCCTCTGCTTTCAGGAAAACTTTGTCCCAGACGCCGACCATCCGGTAACTCGCCGACGGAAGCCCGGGCCACGGCGACGACGCGACCACACGCGCGGTGACCGAGCTCTCGGTGACCGGCAAAAAATCGTCTCCGTCACGGCGGTGCAGACCGTACATCGTCGCGCTCGACCGGCCTTCGACCTTGCGCGGCTGAAGGTACGCGACGCCGCGGTGCGAGTACACGTCGAGCAGAATCTGCGTCGTGTCGCCGATCGGCACGGTCGCGTGGTACGAATGAACGTAGCGGTACATCGCGAAGTACGCGATGGTGTCGAGTCGCCGGAGGTAGGGGCACGTGAGCCGGAAAAAGTTCCCGATCATACGGTCGGAGTAACACGTGTGGCTCAAGTCCGAGAGCGAATCAAAGACGTAATACCCGCCGACGCCGATCGCGGTGATTATCCGGTGAATCTCGGTGATGAAGTTCTCAAACCCGAGGCTCGGGTGAGTCTCGTGGACGTCGACGTTCGGATCGTCGACGGGCAGTACCGGAGCGTGATCGGCGAAACGGAAGTACATAATGCGCTCGCCGATTCGGCGCGCGTGAGCAAGAAACGCCGACGTGAACGGGACGTACTGCTCGACGCTGTCGACACGCCAAACGACGTTGTCACCCGCCCGGAGCCCGGTCAGGATCGAGTCGAGTGAGCCGAGTCCGGTGCTCTCTTCCCTGCGCATCGTCGAGCCGTCGGAGTCGCGTGTCGTGAACGTCGCCATACTGCCGAAGTATACCCTGACCGGGCGGTCGATGGTATACTGTGCGGCGTGGAAAGATCAGTCACCCTTCCGATCGCGCTTCCGGTCATGCTCGCGGTCATCGTAACCGCCGTGCTCGTCGCGATCATTCTCCTCGCAGCAACGCGCGGACGGCGAGGGAGCCCCGACGCCGACCGAATCGAACGCATCGCGGCCCGAATCGATGAGTTGGCATCGGTCTTCACCGTTCCGGTCACACGAGGAGGGATCGGCGAGACGCTGCTCGAACAGTTTCTCTCGTCGTGGCTGCCGAAATCCGCGTACGACCTGCAGTTCGGTTTTCGCTCCGGCGCGCGCGTCGACGCGGTGATCCGACTCGGGAACACGATCGTGCCCGTCGACGCGAAGTTCCCGCTCGAGGCCGTCCGTCGCGCGATGACGGCGGGCGAGCCGCAAAAAGTGCGTGACCGCCGCGTACCGGCCGACGTGCGCCGCGCGATCCTCAAACACGTGTCGGACATCGCCGAGAACTACATCAGGCCCGAAGAGGGCACGATGCGGTTCGCTCTGATGTACCTTCCGTCCGAACGCGTCTATCACTACATCTTCGTCGAGAACGAAGACGGCCTTCTCGGCGAGTGTCTCTCCTCGGGGGTCGTACCGTCGAGCCCCGGAAACCTCTTCCTCTACCTTCAAACAGTCGCGTACGGCCTCCGGGGGTTCTCGTTCTCGGCACGGTACGAGGCGTTTGCCGCGGTCGTCGATGAGCTCAAGGCGGAGTTCGACCGGTTCCGAAAGTCGTACACGACCGCCTCGGGGCACTTGAAGAACCTGTCGCGCTCGTACGACGACGGCGTCTCGCGCATCGAGAGGCTCGCCGACGTGTTCGAGAAACTCGACTCGACGTAACGGCACACCGATGACCGCTGAACCAATCGGCCGCGCACAGGGCAGCGTAGAGGGCCGCGCAGAGGGCCGCGAATCGGTCTACGACGGCTTCGTCGTTCACGGCTTCACGTTGCCGCGTTCGGGCGGGTACCGGATCTGTTTGATCGGCAGACTAACCGACGGCGCGACGTTTGCCGTAATCGAGGACAGATTCACTCCGGCGTTCCACGTCCGGGAATCGGATCTGACCATGTTTCGCACGCATTTTTCCCGAGACTCACCCGAGCGGAGCGCCGCGCTCGACCGGTGCATCACCGATGCGGCGCGGACGACGCTCGACGGCGAACGGGTCTTGACCGTCTCACCGTCGGACCGGGCGATGTGGAGCGACTGCGCTCGCGCCGCCGGCGGAATCGGGCTGTACGAGTCCGACATCGGCCCGGTCGAACAGTTTCTCATGGCGATGAGAATCCACGGCTCGGTCCGTATCGTCGGTACACCCGAGCCCGGACGTCGCGTCGCGCGGCTCTTCCGTAACCCGGATCTTCACCCGGGAGGAAGCGACGCCGCGTACTGGGAAAAGAAACTTTCGGTTCTGTCGTTCGACATCGAGACCGACCCCGCAGAGACCGTACGCGCGATCGGAGCGTGGTCGGTCTCGCCGTGGTCGGCATCCGACGCGCGCGTGTTCCTGCTCGGGAGTCGCGGTCGCCCCGACGCGACGCCGACGCCGGGCGCCTCACGCGACGCCGTCGAGATCGGCGTCGATGCTCGCGCGGAGCGTCCCGAACCGACGATCGTCGCCTGCTCGACCGAGCGTGAAGTACTGGAAAGCTTCGTCTCGTACGTCGAGGCTCAGGACCCCGATATCATCACGGGGTGGAACATCGTAGAGTTCGATCTCAAGATCGTCGCGGCGCGGTGTCGTGCGCTCGGGGTTCCTTTCACGCTCGGCCGATCGGATGAGCCGTCGAAG
>PXBQ01000398.1 GCA_003566875.1 Spirochaetaceae bacterium
CTTTGTGTATCATCTGCACGGTATGTCGATTTCTCTTCTGCTCGCCGCTTTTTCGGGTTTCTTGTACTCGGTCTCGTTGCCCAATGAACTTCTCCCGTTTGGATCGCCGCTTATTGGCCCGATTGCTCTGGTTCCCGTTTTTCTGGCGATTTTGCGTGTTCGCTCGATTCGCCACGCGGCAGCCGTCGGTGTCGTGTTCGGCGTCGTCTCGACTCTGCTCTCGAACTACTGGCTGATGTTTTTTGGAGAGTTCTCGGTCTGGACAATCGGGGGAGTCACGGTCGGGTACGCTGCGTACAACGCGCTTTTTTTCCCGTTCCTCTGGGTCCTATCGGCACCGAACGCGTCTTTGACGACGGTCCTGCCGTCGCGCGATCGTGTTCTTCCGTACCGGCCCGTTTTGATCGCCTCGGCGTGGGTGGCGTACGAACTCCTGAAGTCGCGCGGTTTCCTCGCGTATCCGTGGGGTTTGGCGGCGTACACCGCATCGAGCGTTCCGTCTTTGATCCAATCCGGCGAGCTGTTCGGTGTTTGGGGACTTTCATTTATCGTTATATTCCTGAATGCATCGATTCTCGAGTTGATGTCCGCTCCGGGCACCGGCCTCCCAGATCCCGAAGAACGACGACGCGCGCTCCGCTACGTCGCTTCGGCGCTTGCGCTCACCGTGGTGCTCGCCGGGTTCGGCGTGGTTAGGCTTCACCAGGAGGTACCGATCGTCGGCGAGTTCACGGCGGTTCTGATTCAACCGAACACCGACTCGTGGGAAACAGGAAACGAAGAGTCATCGCTGTTGATACTCCAAAGTCTTACACGAGAAGCGATCATCGAGCACGGTCGGCCGGACATCGTGGTTTGGAGTGAAACCTCGCTGCGCCGCCCGTATCCCGAGAATCGGGATTTTTTCGGCCGCTTCCCCGCCCGTGATCCGTTCACACAATTCCTTCGTGAGATCGACACACCGCTCGTCACCGGCGCCCCGTGGCGCGTCGCACCTGACTCCCACGACTACATGAACGCGGTTATCATGATCAAGCCGAACGGAACGGTTTCTGAGTGGTACGGTAAACAACAGCTCGTCCCGTTTGCCGAGGGGATCCCGTTCTGGGAGTTCGGTTTTGTCCGTCAGTTCTTCCGGTCGGTCGTCGGTATTTTCGGCGTCTGGACGCCGGGTAACGAATCGCGGTTGTTCGGTTTTTCTGCTGACGGGCACGAGTACAGTTTTTCCGCGCCGATCTGTTTCGAGGACGCGTTTGCAAACGTCGTCCGCCGGTTCGACCACGCGGGCGCCGACCTGCACGTAAATCTGACGAACAACTCGTGGTCGCGCACCGATTCGGCGCAGTATCAACACTTCGTCGCGGCGCTATTCCGCACAGTCGAAACACGTCGCACCCTTGTTCGTTCGACTAACTCCGGGTTCACCGTCGTTCTTGACGCTCACGGACGAACCGTCGACTCGCTGCCGATGTTTACCTCTGCGTATCTACACGTAACGGTTCCGGTCCACGCACTACCGCACCGTACGGTATACTCGGCGACCGGAGACGTACTCCCAATTTCGTTTTTTATTCTTATAACGGTTTTTTTGATCGCGCGGGTCCGCACGAGAGACCGGCGCCTCCGACTCGAACGAGCCGACGACGCCGCCGGAGATTGATCTATCAGTTTTTGATGTTGTACTTTTTGTTGAAGCGTTCGACGCGGCCGGCGGTGTCGACGAGTTTTTGCTTGCCCGTGAAAAACGGATGCGTCGAACTCGAGATTTCAAGATCATAAACGGGATACTCGTTGCCGTCTTCGTACGTGACTTTCTCTTTCGTCGCGATCGTCGAGCGCGTCAAAAACATGACACCTGAAGCGGTGTCACGAAAAACGACCATACGATAATTCGGGTGTATATCTTTTTTCATAAGTCCTCTGTCCTCCGGAACCGCGTACGGACGCCTAAGCGTCTCATTGCGTTGTTGGTTTTCGATATCAGTCCATGCTCGCCGATGTGTTCATCGACCGCAGGAAAGTGTCATTATTCTTGCTTTTCCGCATTCTGTCAATCAGAAGTTCGATCACCTCGACGTCGTCCATCGGGTTGATGACCTTCCGCAGCACCCACATCTTTTGGAGCTCCTCCTCGGTCAGCAAAAGATCCTCACGCCGTGTTCCCGATTTCTTGATGTTAATCGACGGAAACAGCCGGCGATCGGAGATGCGCCGGTCCAGGTTGATCTCCATGTTGCCGGTACCTTTGAACTCCTCAAAAATGACTTCGTCCATACGGCTGCCGGTCTCGACGAGTGCGGTCGCGACTATCGTCAAGCTTCCTCCGTCCTCGATGTTTCGAGCTGCGCCAAAAAACCGTTTCGGTTTATGAAGCGCGTTCGAGTCGACACCACCCGACAAAATCTTGCCGGACGTCGGAACGGTCTGGTTATACGCGCGCGCGAGACGCGTAATCGAGTCGAGCAAAATCACGACGTCTTTTTTATGTTCGACGAGCCGCCGAGACTTCTCGAGTACCATCTCGGCAACCTGCACGTGCCGCGTCGCCTGCTCATCGAAGGTCGATGAGACGACCTCGGCTTCGACGTTGCGTTGCATGTCGGTGACTTCCTCCGGCCGCTCATCGATCAAAAGCACGATCAGATACACTTCCGGATGATTCTCGGTGATCGCATTCGCGACCTTTTGCAACAAAACCGTTTTTCCGGTCCGGGGAGGCGAAACGATGAGCCCGCGTTGCCCTTTCCCGATTGGACAGAACAAATTGATCATCCGCGTCGAGACGTCGCCGCTCTGCGTCTCCATATTCAACCGCGCGTCCGGGTAGAGCGGTGTCAAGTTGTCAAATGGAATCCGCGTCTGAGCGACGGTTGGTGTGTCGAAGTTGACGGTCTCGACGCGCAGCATCGCAAAGAAGCGCTCGCCTTCCTTCGGCGGCCGAATCTGGCCAAAAACCGTGTCACCGGTTTTCAGGTTGAAAAGCCGTATCTGCGACGGCGAAATGTAGATGTCATCGGGCCCGGGAAGGTAGCTGTTCTGCGGTGAGCGGAGAAACCCGTACCCGTCGGGCAGTATTTCGAGCGAACCGTACGCGTAAATCGTCCCGTTCCGTTCGGTATGCGCCTTCAGAATAGCGAAAATGACTTCCTGTTTCTTCAGTGCGAGCAGATTTTCCTGCGTAATCCCGAGCCGTGCAGCAAAACGCCGCAGGTCCTTCATATTCAAGTTCGTGAGATCGTTGATACTGAGACTCTTGTCGTCCCGCATGTGCTCACCGACGGTCTTTCTCAGGAACTTCCCGGGATACGTCGTATCGCGCGCGAAAAAGTCGTCGTCTCCACCGAACTCGGCAATCGGGGTTTCCTCAGAGGCGCGAGTGAGCTCGTCCGATAAATCATCGGCCGTCGCCGCGCTCTGCGCATTTGCATCACGGCTCTGCGGACCGCCGTCGCGACGGGCACGCTCGCCGTTTCCGCCGCGATCGCGCGACCGGGTATCTCTGTTGCCGGATTCCCGACTACCGGAGTCTTTATTCACCGAAACGCGGACCTTTTTTCGGCGCGACGGTTTTCGCGCGTCGGTAGGACGGTCGTTCTCACCGTTTTGCCCGGTATCCCCTCCGCGGTCGTTTTCGCTGTCGCGTTCGGTGGTCCCGCTTGATTCGTTCGCACCGTCTTGTCCGTTCTCACCGTTTCCGCGGTGGTCGGTCTTGTGCTGAAGCTCGTCCGACGAGCCTCCTTCGTGTGATTCACTCATTGGCTTTTCCTGCAACTCCAGTTCAGTTTGCGCGTCGGGCTGCTTTCGAAATGGTTCTTTCGTAGACGTATTTTTCTTGCGGATGATCGCCATCAAGCTCTCCATATGATAGGTCGGTGGTATTGTTCGATAATCCTGTATATTGATTCGGATTCATGAAATACTGACGAAATCCGGTAAAACCCGGCGCATACAAACGGCCGTAATCACATTGGGGTTCGCGGCCGAAAACAGGACAGTCTGGGATCGCACTAGTCGTTCAAATTATAGACCGCGCCTTTGAAATATGTCAACCCGCGAATTCGATTCACGACAAAACGCTTAACTCGGCGCAAAAAGCCCCAAGAACGCCTCTTTATCTCCCGGCAGCCGTCTTTAGCTCTTCCAGCGATTGGGAAAAAATATCCACGTTCGACGCGTTTTTCACCATTTCGCACTTGCCTTCGAAAACCACCCCGTCGGCGATTCTTATTTTTGCCGCTTTCACGTTTCCGAAAACGCGTCCGCCCGGGAGCATTTCAACGCGCCCTTCGGCCACGATGTTCCCGTGCACGATCCCTCCGATAACGATCGAGTGAACCCGTATATTCGCGCGGACGTCCGCGCCGTCTTCGACAAACAGGAATCCATCGGCGTCGATCTCACCTTCAAAGCGGCCCCGAATCGAGACCGAGTCGGTGAACCGCAAGCGACCTTTGAGCGCCGTCTCACGACCGAGCCGCGTAGCGGTTTTTGGAATCGTGGTATGCTCGTTCTTCATTTTGATGTCATAATAAAAACACCGTCCCAATCCTCCGGGGGCGGGCTTTCCATGTAATGTTTGCACCGTGCGAAGTAAACTTTAGATGGGCCGTCGTTCGGGTCGATTTTCAACGCCGCGGCAAAGTGATTACGTGCTTGTTCAAACTCCATAAGCTTGTAAAGTCGTCGTCCCTGCGCAAAGTGATCCAGCACTTTTCGTTTTTCTTCGGTAATCACTTCTTCACCTCGTCGAGATCCTTCTGGCGCTCTTTGTAGTCTCGGAAGTGTTTCTGGTATTTCTCGTCGAGCATCTCGAGCGTCACCTCGCGGGCTTTCATTTCATCACCTTTCGATTGAAGCTCCGCGATCTCGTCTTTGAGTCCGTCGAGCGTTGCGAGAATCGTCTTGGACTCACCGCGTACCGCCTCGACCAACTCACCGACGCTTTCGGGGTTGTTCGCATCGAGCGAATCGGCCCTCTCCAACAGATCGAGAACAGGAGCTCGTAAGTGCTCGGTGAAGTACACGAGCGATTTGTTAAGCGACTCGATCAACGCGATTCTTCGTTCGCGTTGGATTACTTGAGTTGAAAGATCGCGGTTCCGAAGTACCGCCTTGATCCTGGCGAGGACTTCCGAAAAGTTGTACGGTTTTGTGATGTAGTCTTCGATTCCGAGCTCGAACCCCTCGATCTTGTCCTTGACGTCGTCCATCGCAGAAAACATGATTATCGGCGTATCCGCGTGTTCGGCGAAATTCTCGTCACGCTTAAGCGTCTTGGTGACTTCCCATCCCGAAAGCCGGGGCATTACGTTGTCGAGGATAATGAGGTCAGGATTGACCTCAACTACTTTTTCGAGCGCGTCCTCGCCGTCGACAGCCGTCGCGACGTTAAAACCAAGCCGAGAAAGCATGACATCAAAGAAGTCGAGGTTAATCTGTTCATCATCGACGATGAGAATAGTACTTTTTTGTGTCATCGAACGCCCCTTCACGCGTCATTGTCCTACAACACTCGTGTTCTGTCAATCGAAATGCACGCCGGAAAAATCACGATCGCGTGGCGTGTGCCCGTCGCACTATCACGAGCACCACAGCCCCCACTGTCAAGCCGATTGCTCCGAACAGGAAAAGCCACGCGAGCCAGTCGCCGTATCGCGTGTACACCGTCGTTTCGTCGGTATAAACAGGGATGTCCCCGATCAGGTATCCCTCGACAAACGCGGGCAACATGTCGGTGATCGTACCGTTCGGGTCGATGAAGACGGTCATGCCCCCGTTCGTGCTCCGAACGACCGATCGACGGTTCTCGGTCGCGCGAAACACTGCCATAGCCATGTGCTGCATCGCCGCGGGTACGGACTTTGACCACGAATCGTTCGTGAGGTTCACGATCACCTCGGCTCCGGCGCGGATGAACTCGCGCGAAAGATACCCGAAAGTGTCCTCGAAACAAATCGGCGTCGAAAACTTCATCCCTGCCGCCTCAAACACCGTGAATTCATCGCCGTGTTCCCAGAACGTCGTATCGTTCTCGACGAGCAGGCGATGGAGCCATGGAAGAGTTCTCTCGTACGGGAAGTGTTCGGTAAACGGAACGAGGTGGACTTTGCGATACGTGTCGATGAACTCCCCTCGGTCGTACACAAGCGCCGCGTTGTAATCGACCCGCACCAACTCCCCGGCGGCATTTCTTCGGCGCTGACCGTCGCCGTTTCCGATTACGTACGGAACCGTCTGACCGTCGAGGAACTCAAGAAGCTCGCGGACCAAAGCCCACATTTCCGGACTCTCGCGGTATCGGGTATGGTACTCGATCGCCGGGACAAACGAAGTCTCCGACCAGATCACGATGTCGATTTCGGGATCGCTTTCGAGCGCGGCGGTGCTCTGTCGAACCAACGCATCGAGTGAACCACGATACGCGCTCAAGCCGCCGACGTGTGGGTCAATATCCTGTTGGATCAATGCGGCACGAACCGTCGGCGCGGCCGAGTAATCGCGCGAGGTCGCCAGACCGTACACGAGCACGGCAACGAACACGACCGCGTACGCCACCGCGTCGATTCTGTGCCGACGCACGAATCCACGGACACTCGAGACACCGTCCGCCAGCGCGGCCGCCAAGTACGCCGAAGGGAATGCGACGAGGAACGAGACACCCCACACGCCGGTGATCGCCGAGATCCTGATGAACGGAGAGAATAGGTACTGCGAGTACCCGATGATCCCGTACGCGTACCCGAGGAAACCCTGTATCCGAAGATACTCGTACGCCATCCACACGACGAGCTGCGCGAGATATCCGTACCGTGGAAACGCCGTGTCGACGACCTTGAGAATCGGAAACACGACAAAAAAATACGATGCGTAAATGACGGGGACGATGAAGATCGACAACGGGTGAAAGACCATCAGCCAGTAGTTAAAAACCGTGTACGTCAGGAAGCCGTAGAGAAGGCCGTACAAAGGAGCTTCAACCCACGTTGCCCGGCGAACGACTACAAAGACGGGCACGAGCGAAACGAACGCAACAGGGAACATACCCCACTTTGTCAGAACATTCGGAAACGCCAGCGAAAACAACAACGCACCCGCGACGATGAGGAGAATGTCTGTTCCAACCTTTTTTCCGCCGGTGCGGTCCGAACCGTCCCCGATCTGCTCGAACTCGTCGGGAACCGCTGTCTTCGCGTGCCCGCCTCTCCGTGAAGCGGTCGAACGAACGGTCCTCCGTGAACTCCTCCGCGTATTAACTCTACTCACCCTGCCCCGCTCTCAGTTCCCACGATGCTTCTTTCAACTCCTTGCCCGGTCGAAAAACTACCACGCCGTGATCCTGTACGGAAACGGTCTCGCCGGTCTTCGGATTCCTCGCGCGTTCGCGCCCCTTCCGTGTCCGGATCTCGAACGTGCCAAATCCCCGAAACTCGATAACCTTGTCATCGAGCAGGGCGTTCTTCACCTGTGAGAAAAAAAGATCAACAACCGTGTGGATGTCTTTTTTGCTCAGGCCCGTGGACTCCGCTATTTCCTCCACGATTTCGGCCTTCGTCAACTTACTCGACGCCACGGACCATCCCCTTTCTATCCGGTGAATGCGAAAAACATGTTTCGGCGAGATTACCCGCCTCGTCTCAGGAGGCGGATAGAACCGACGCTACCTTTTTGCTCAGACGCGCCTTCGTGCGCGCGGCGGTATTCGGATGATAAATACCTTTGCCGGCGGCGGTGTCGATGAGTTTTGTGACCTCCGCGAACCTCGCTTTCGCAAGCGCTGCATCCTGGTCTTGAACAGCCTTGAGCAGGCCCTTCACGCTTGACCGAACGTGACTCCGAACGCTTCGATTACGAACACGACTCACTTCACTTTGTCTATGCCGTTTTGCGGCTGAATCCTTCTTGACCAAGTAGTCCTTCCTCCACGTATTTTCAAGTTACGTAATGAGCTATGACAGTATCAAATCCTTCACCGAGTGTCAACGCGCAAATCATGTCACAAACTCGGTTCCCAGCGATTCTAACGGTGGCTCTGAGTTGGGGCTCTGTACCTTGAGAATCGCTACTCGGTTTCCGTTGGACAATTGCTCAATCGGTGCAATCACGGTACAGTACCGTGAGGTGTTCCATGGCGGCGGGTTTTTTTTTGTTTTTTTTTATCTCGGTGCTTCTCTATTTTGACGTCCAGATTCGGATACGGCGGGTCTTTGGGTACTCGGTCGCTCGCGCGTACGTCGACAAGAACCGCGCGCGCATAGCAAAGCGCCTTTTCGACTGCGCGCGGTTTTTCGGCGGACTTCGCTTGATACTCGAGAATAAGACGAACAAATCGCTTCCCGAGCGTTTTGTGGTTCTATCGAACCATCAAAGCCTCATCGATATTCCGGCGCTGGTCGCGACGGTGCCGACGCACCAACTACGATTTGTCGCGAAGCGAGAGCTTGGCCGTGGGGTTCCGCTCGTTTCGCAGATGTTGAGGATTCAAAAACACGCGCTGATCAACCGGAAGACGAACTTCTCGCAAACAATGAAAGAACTGAAAGACTTTGCGGGCGGCACCGCACGAATCGCGTGCCCCGTTATCTTTCCGGAAGGAACTCGGTCTCGCGACGGTGAACTCGGCGCCTTCCACACCGGCGCGGCGCGCGTAATCCTCGAGCGCGCGCACATGCCTGTCCTCACTGTCGCGATCGACGGTGGGAAAAACCTCTCGACGATAAAAGACCTGCTTCATCTTCGTTATGGGCTTGTGTACCGCGTGGCATTTCTCTCGTTGCGCGACACCCCCGAAAGCAAGACCGAGGTAATCTCGGCGATAGCCGACGCTCGCGGCGAGATACTCGCGCAGCTCGCTCGATGGCGAGGGACGACCGCCGCGTGCTAAAAGAATACCGAACGCTCCTCCCGTTCTTGCGCCGTTACCGCATGTGGTACCTCGGCGGCGTTTTGGCGCTGATCGTGACAAGCGGAGCGCAGTTGATGATCCCGCAGTTCATCCGGCACGCGATCGACATGATCGCCGGCGGCGATTTCGAGTTGAGCGCAATTGCCCGGACGATGCTTCTGATGGTCGCTACGGCGTTCGTGATCGCGATGGGGCGGCTCGGATGGCGGTTTTTTATCCACGGCGCGTCGCGACGGATCGAAAAAGAACTGCGCGAAAAACTATTCGACCATCTCCTGAAGCTCTCCCCGTCGTTCTTCGGACGCAACAAGACCGGAGATATCATGGCGCGCGCGACGAACGACATGGACGCCGTGCGCATGGCGAGCGGAATGGCGTTTGTCGCGTTTGTCGACGGTCTTTTCCTCACGATTGCGATACTCGCGATCCTGTTCACCCAACAGGCGCGCCTGACGCTCGTCACGATCATCCCGTTGCCGCTCATTACGATAATGATCCTTTTTTTTGGAAGAGTCATCGGGAAACTCTTCAAGGGCGTCCAGGAGGGGTTTTCGCGCCTAAGCGAACAATCTCGCGAAACATTAACCGGGATTCGGGTAGTTCAGTCTTTTGTGCGCGAGGACTACTTCCGTGATCGGTTTATGGCCGCAAACGCCGATTACCAGGCGAAGAACCTTCAGCTTGTACGAATCTGGGGCTTGTTTTTCCCGTTGGTTCACTTCCTCGCGGGGATCACCGGTTTGATTCTGCTGAGATTCGGCGGTGAGCTCGTGATCACCGGCACGTTGAGCCCCGGTGAGTTTGTCGCGACGATGAGCTACCTCGAGATGCTCATCTGGCCGATGCTCGGCGCGGGATTCACCGTGAACATGTTCCAACGCGGCGGCGCGTCGTTGGCGCGGATCAACGCGATCCTTGACGAGGCCCCCGAGATTACGTCGGCTCCCGACGCGGTCGCGTCTCCGGAGACTCCGTCGATCGAGTTCAGATCGCTCACGTTCACCTACCCGGGTGCCGATACCCCGGCGCTCGACGACATCTCGTTCTCGCTGCCGGCCGGCGGATTGCTCGGGATACTCGGACACACGGGCTCGGGGAAATCTACGTTGCTGACCTTGCTGCCACGGATGATCGACCCGCCTGAGGGCACGGTTTTCGTCGGCGGACGCGACGTAAGACAGTACAGACTCGACGGGCTTCGACGCGCTTTCGGTTTTGTCCCGCAGGATACGTTTCTCTTTTCCGACTCGCTCGAACACAACGTCCTTTTCGCGGTAAGGGCGTCCGATGAGGCCGTCAGAGGCGCAATCGTTACGCGGGTCGGAGCCGTCTCGGCGGTCGGACGCGACATCGAGAACTTCCCGAACGGCTGGAAAACCGAAATCGGCGAACGCGGGATTACGCTTTCGGGGGGCCAGAAGCAAAGGATCGCGATTTCGCGCGCTCTCGCGGTCGACCCCTCGATACTCGTACTCGACGACGCGCTGTCGGCCGTAGATACCGAGACCGAAGAAAAAATACTCCGAGCGCTCCTGCCCGAAAGAAAAGGAAAAACAACTATCGTTGTATCACACCGAATTTCGACACTTCAACACGCCGATCTGATCGTGGTCCTCAGGGACGGCCGCATCATTCAGAGCGGAAACCACGCGGAGTTGGTCAATTTGGACGGGTATTATCGAGAGATCTTCGAGCTGCAACAGCTTGAGTCACGGCGGGCACGCGATGAGTGAGAGACACATGGACCACGAAGAGATCATCAAAGGCTACGACCCCGTAATAATGCGCCGCCTCGTCCGTTTTCTCAGGCCGTACGTCGTCCCGGTTATCGGTGCCGTTTTTGCACTCATTATCTCGACGACCGGAGATCTGTTGATCCCGGTCGTAATCCAGAACGCGATCGACACGAAGATAATCGGCACGTACGGCCGCCTGCTCGACGACGACTCGTACATCAACGACGACACGGTCTTTCGCATCGGCGACGACGTATACGTGCCGGATCACCGCCTCGTGCGGACGGTAGGCGTCGATCGTCAAGTTCTCGAGCAGTCCGGCGTCTTGTCGCCGGACGCGTTTCATGTGTTCGAGATCGAGACCGCCGCGCATCGCGATCTCATTGCGCGTTACCCGGATTTTTTTGTCGTGGACGCCGGGACCGCGGCGATCGAGGTCACGAATTTCCGCACGCTCTCGGATGCCGAGAAGATGGCGGTGCGCGCTGCGGACTTTGCGGGTCTTTTGACTCTCGTGATCGGTTTCCTCGGCATCCTCTGCGCGGTTCTCATTTTTACGTTTCTCCAAGTGTATCTCATGGCTTACACCGGCCAAGGTGTGATGAAAGACCTTCGTTTGACGCTTTTCGATCACACGGTTAACCAATCGATCTCGTATCTCTCGCGGCACCCCGTCGGGAAACTGGTTACGCGAATGACAAACGACGTCGAGACTATCAACGAGCTGTTCACGAACGTCCTGATCAGCCTTATGCGCGACGTCGCGATGATGGTCGGCGTTCTTCTCGTCTTGTTTCTCATGAACCCGCGTCTCGCGCTTGTCGCGGTCCTGACGCTCCCACCCGTGATCATAAGCATGGCGTTCTTCCGGGTCCGGGCGCGCGAGGCGTATCGACGCGTACGTCTACTCGTTTCGCGAGTCAACGCATTCCTCGCCGAGCACATCTCGGGCATCTCGGTCGTCCAGATTTTCGCAAACGAGGATGCGACGCGCGACGTGTTCGGGCGCTCAAACTCCGGTTTGCTTTCCGCTCACCTTCAAGAGATGTACGTCTTCGCGGTGTTCCGCCCCCTGCTCGATCTGCTTCTCTCCGTTTCGATCGGCGTCGTCGTGTACTACGGCGCGTCGACGTACATCACGGGCCTCGTGTCGCTCGGAGTGCTCATCGCGTTCATCAACCTCTTGCGACGGTTCTACCAGCCGGTGATGGACATCGCCGAGAAGTTCACTATTCTTCAGAGTGCAATGGCGGGGAGCGAACGTGTATTCCAGCTTCTCGACGAAAGAGAGCGAATTCCGGACGAAGGAACCGGCCGGCTACGGCGCGTCGAAGGAAAAATCGAGTTCCGCTCGGTCAGTTTCTCGTACAAGCCCGGTGAACCGGTGCTTAAGAACGTATCGTTCACGGCGCAGCCCGGCGAGACGGTCGCGATTGTCGGGTACACGGGAGCCGGGAAAACAACGATCGCGAGCCTGCTCACGCGTTTTTGGGACATCGATTCGGGCAATATCCTGCTCGATGGAAACGATATCCGGTCGATCCCGCTGCACGAACTGCGAACCGCTATTCAGCCGATCCAGCAGGATGTTTTTCTTTTCAACGAGACGATCCGCGAGAACATCGTGCTCGGCGCGGCGGTGTCGGAGACATCGCTCCGGCACGCGGTCGAGACCGCGCAAGCGCATCACTTCATCGACCACCTACCGGACGGTATCGACACGCATCTCGAAGAGGGAGCCGTGAACATCTCTACCGGCCAGCGGCAACTGATTTCGTTCGCCCGAATCATCGCGAACGACCCGCGCGTCATAATAATGGATGAAGCCACATCGAGCATCGACACCGAGACCGAAGTTCTGATTCAGAAAGGGATGCACGCGGTGCTCGAAGGCAGAACCTCGCTTGTGATCGCTCATCGTCTTTCGACGATCAAATACTCGGACAAGATAATCGTTTTGTCGAATGGCGAGGTGGTCGAGCAGGGAACCCACGACGAACTCATCGACCGGCGTGGCCTATACTTCAACCTATATCGATTACAGTATCAGGAGTAATCGGCCGGGAGTGATCGCACGGGCATAAACGTCGATCATTCGGAATGACGCAGATCGTCAGCCGGTGCCGCACGGGGTATCGACGATTTCCCACCCGGTTCCCGACTCGGCCCGCCGAACACGACAGGTCGGAATCGTCATGTACCGTCCGTCCTCGCCGGCCAATCGTATCACCATCGTGACGACGTTCAACTCCACGATACGAAACACGGTTCCGTCGTACTTGATCCGCGTGTTCTCCGACGGAAGTCGCTTCTTCTCTTCGCGGTAAAAGTCGTTTTCGTACTCGAGACAGCACAAAAGCCGTCCACACGGTCCCGAGATCTTCATCGAGCTCAACGAAAGATCCTGGTTTTTTGCCATCCGAATCGAAACCGGCTTGATCTTGTCGCTCAGGCCATGACAGCAGAACGTTCGACCGCATACACCGATCCCGCCGAGGATCCGCGAGTCGTCGCGCACGCCGATCTGGCGCAACTCGATACGCATCCTGAAGTATCCGACAAGGTCCTTGACGAGGTCCCGGAAATCAACTCGAGTCTCGGCGGTGAAAAAGAACAATACTTTCGACTCATCGAGTACGAAGTGAGCCGAAACAAGCTTCATCTGCAGTTTCTTTGCCTCGATCCGTTCACGACAGAACTCAAGCGCCTCGGGTTCGCGCTCGACGTTTCGCCGGTACGCGTCGACATCCGAGTCGTGCGCCTTTCGCAGAATCTCGGTCCGATCTTTCCAGCTCTGCGCGTTTTCCGGCATCACGGTACCGAGTATCCGGCCAAGATCGCCACCGTACCGTGTCGGAATCACGACAAAATCGCCTTTTCGAATCGTCACACCCGTCGGATTGGTACAAAGCTCGGTCTCGCTCGAGTGCAGCACCTTGACAAGAATTAACGCATCGTTCGGAATTTCCTCCCGAAGTGCGACTTTTGCAGCTATATCACTCATGTCTGTTCCCATCCTGCTGAAGCAGATCGTCCTTACTGAAGGAGATCGACGAGCAAACCGTTTATCTCGTCGATGCGTCGAAGGATCTCGATTTGATCGCGCTGTGTCGCGAACATCCCCGACGCGAGCCGTTCTATTTTACCATCGATCACGCTGATCAGGGTGAATTTCTTTCTTTTTAGGACATTGCCTGCGGACGATCTTTCATCTACGGCGTAACCGCCGGCCAACACCGCGGAGATAAACCGTCGCACCGCGTTTTTGTACTCCTGAATCGCATCGGCCGAGAGGTGCCGCTTGAGTTTGTCGCCGCGTGCATGAACCGCGTCGAGCAGTTCGTGAAGCTCGACGCGATCGGTTTCTTCCGATGTCGCTTCGACCATCGGGCCGATGGAACCGGGTTCCGAGACCGGATCGAGAAGAGACGCGAAGCGTGGGATCGGACGCGCAGAAGCCTTCCCGTCCGTGCGCTTTTTCTCGCGGGTCTCCCGTCTGTACGCGAAAAAACTACCCGTATTCTCGACGCGATCCATCGGCTTACTCCAGCTTACTTCACCGCGGGTGTTCCGGTCCCGACGCTCGACGTTTCGTGTTTTCGGCTCCGTCGGCGGACGAGTCCGGAAGAACGGGCGTTCTCGCCGTCGCCGCCGACCGGAGAGGGCGTCCCGCTGACCATTATCGCCCCGTCGAGAAGAACCCCCTCCTCTGCGACAAGCCGCGGTGTATAGAGATTTCCGAGGACCAGCGCGGCCGACAGGACGATCACTTTGTCGGTCGCGTAGACATTGCCACGAAAGACACCGCCGATTACGACGGTCGAAGCTTCGATCGTGCAGTCCGCGCGACCGTTCCGACCGACGATCACTTTTCCGTCGGTTTTCACCGAGCCGGAATAATCGCCGTCGATCCGCATGAGACCGGATAGCTCGAGATGTCCACGAAACCGCGAGCCCTCTCCAACGATCGAATTTACGTAAAGGTCACTTTCAACATCATGAATTTTTCTCATATTTCTTTACACCCGCATTACCGCACCGGATTCACGACGCGCTGGTTCGGCAAGCGGCGGTTGAACGTGTTCTGAACCTTGAGAAAATGCGCGGGATCGAGCACGTCGGTACCCAACCACAACTCGAAGTGCAGATGGGGCCCCGTCGCCATTCCGGTATCGCCGACGGTTCCGATACGCTGTCCCTGGAACACGTCTTCACCTTCGGTCACTTCGACCGTGTTCAAGTGCGCGTATCTTGTGCGGAACCCGTACTTGTGCCTGATCCAGATGTAGTTGCCGTATCCCAGCGGATCGGAGCCGATCTCGCTTACTTTGCCGTTCGCGCTCGCCGCGACCGGCGCACCCGTCATGTCCGCAATATCGATTCCGTCGTGCATATACCACTGACCCGTGAACGGATGAATATTCGGCCCCCACTCCATCATTACAATGCCGCGTCCACCCATCAACGGCCACGCGTTCGGGATATCCGAGAGAAATCGTCGTTGGGTTTCGAGGATGTCTTTGATACCGGTCAACGGATCGACCGAATCACGCAGGACGCCGGCGAGCCGCTGAAGCTCGTACACCTCACGAACAGTGTCGGAATCGACTTCCTGCAGGTCAAGAAACTCCGAGAGATCCCCGGTCGCCGAAACGTCGCGCGCGAGTCGATCACCCGTTTGTAGATTGAGGCCCGCCAAAGTCGAGTGCAGCGTGGACTCGAACGTCCGGGACAGCTGAATCACGTGGGAAACCTCGTCAAGAACCGAATCGAGGCTCGCTTCGGTCGTCCGAAGCGCATCCGACTTCTCGGTGACGAGCCGCGATGAGCCGGTAAACACCGTCGCAACGAAGAAAAACGATCCCAGAACCACGAAAAACATCACAACAAAAAACACCGCCGCGACTGAGTTTATCTGGAAGTTCACGACCCGCCGTTCTGAATGCGGAATCAGCATAATCGTGAAACGTTGTCGCGCAATGCCGGCGATAGCCGAGGTTATTCGCTTTAACGCACCTCCGTCACCGTGCGTACCGTTGACTCTCTTCATAACTGCTCCAGGAAACCTGACGCGCACCTTAAATACACGCCGACTTCCGGCCTATCCTATTCCGTTGTGTCCGAAGCGGCAACCGTAGATATTTACCGTACAATAACATGCCGATTCCATTTTGTCAAATACAGCATTCTTTCCAATCTCATTGACGCACGATACCTAAAGTAGTATGTTCACCCTTGGAATGAACGTTACATCACTGTAACAACTTTTTTTCCCAAACGGAAGTACCATGAGACTTTTTGATTCTCACGCCCATATCGGGTTGATCAACGAGGACCCGATAGAACAACTGATCATCGTTCAAGAAGCCAAACGCGAAAGCGTCGAAGGTATTCTCACGATCAGCAATAACCTTCACGACTTCTTCGAGGTTCATAATAACCTCAAAACGGCGTCGCACGTCCATTTCAGTATCGGCGTCTCGCCTTCGGAGGTTACCAACCCCGGACGCGATTGGGAGACGAAGATCGAAGACGGCAGCAAACTCGAGCGCGTTGTCGCGATCGGAGAGACCGGTCTTGATTACTACAGGAAGTTCGGGAACAAAGACTCGCAGATTGAGCTATTTGTCCGACAACTCGAGATAGCGGAACGGCTCGGTTTTCCGGTAGTGATCCACAATCGCGAAGCAGGCAGGGATGTTCTTGAAATCCTCCGCGACAAACTCCCGTCAAGAGGTGGCGTTCTACACTGCTACTCCGAAGACTGGGAGTACGCGAAAAAGGCGCTCGAACTGAACCTGTATATCTCTTTTGCGGGAAACGTCACGTACCGAAACGCGCGCAACCTGCACGAAACGGCGCGGAATATGCCGCTCGACCGGATCCTTATCGAGAGCGAGAGTCCGTTCATGGTTCCCGCTTCGCACCGGGGACAGCGAAACAAACCCGCGTACTTGAGCGAAACGGCGCTTTTTGTCGCGGAACTTCGAGAGGAACCGACCGAGACCGTAACCGAGCAGATATTCGAGAACACGCGCCGTTTCTTCGGGATCGAGTAAGAGATCGCGCGCGCGTTTGAGGTCGGTTTCGCCCAAACGGAGACGCACCGCCGCCGAAACGGTCGGTGTCCTTGACCCGGCGCAGACCGCGATGCTATACAGATACCGTGTTGAAACCACCCGAGAAAATCGAGCACAAATGCGGTGTCGCGGGAATATACTCCCGGACGCCGCTTAACGTACCCCAAACGCTGTTCTTTCCGCTCTTTGCGCAACAACACCGTGGCCAAGAAAGCGCGGGCATCGCGTATCGGAAGAACGACGCGACGGTTGTGTACAAAGACCTGGGAATGGTTTCTTCCGTACTCGCGAAGTACTTGACGGGCGACAGACCATCGAACGTCGGGATCGGACACGTGCGGTACTCGACGCACGGAGGAAACAAACTCGAGAACGCGCAGCCGATTCACGTTACGTGCAACAAGGGCGACATCGCCGTCGCGCACAACGGGAACATCGCGAACACCGCCGAGTTAAAGTCCCACCTCTTCGGCGAGGGATCGATTTTCCAAACCACCTCGGATACCGAACTCATCCTGCACTTAATTTCACGATCGCGAAAAGCCGGGTTCTACGAGGCGCTCAAAGAGACACTCGTCCGCGTAGAAGGCGCGTACAGCATGGTGATGTTACACAATAACGAACTATACGCGATCCGGGACCCGTGGGGATTCAGGCCGCTGTTCATCGGCGAGAAAGACGGGTTACACGTGGTCGCGTCCGAAACGTGCGCGCTGGACATACTCAAAGTATCAAA
>PXBQ01000052.1 GCA_003566875.1 Spirochaetaceae bacterium
CAGAGAATCGCGGTCTTGTCGCCGCGTTCGGCGACGTGCCGGTCGACGCAGTTGTACGCGGCGTTGAGTTTTCCGCCGAGAAACCACGCGGTCGATCCTTCGGCAAAATCCCCGGCGCGCACGGTATGGAAATCGTGCTCCCACGTCATGACCGAACGCGCCTGTTCTGCCCAGAACGCATCGGGATCGGAAACGCTCCGTCTGTACAGCTTCTCGTACTCGTCGGGAGATCCGACGTGAGCATCGCTCTTCCTCGCGTATACCGAATCGTATCGTGCCTCGCCCATCGTTTCCTCCTCGCCTGCACCGCCGGTACGGCGTGTGGCTCGTCGCGTCTCGACCGCGAACTAACTCGATTGTGCCGTAGTTTACTCAAACGGTCAACTTTACAAACGGTTTTTGGCGGCTATCACCAGCCGTCCTTGACACGGGCATCGGCGCGGAGTACGATGAGCCTAGTTGATCGCGCAGGGATGTTCCCGCACGCCAATCCGCCGTTTGACAGTCACAAAATAAGACAGTCACAAAATAAGACAGTCACCAAAAAAGTCATCAACAAATAGACGTCCACAGACCAAGGGAGAGTGATATGAGTTCGTTTACACGCGCGAACGCGCGCCTACATGCACCCAGGCATGCACAGCGACGTGCATCGATTCGGTTCATCGGATGGACGCTAACCGCCGGCACGGTTGTGCTGTTTATGATTAGCTGCGCTTCGGAGCCCGCGCTCACCGAGACGCACGTGACGCCCTCCAAACCGGTGGACCAGTCCGTCGCGACCGCACCTTTGGCCGAATCCGCGCCTTTGGTTGAGCCCGAAGCCGGCGATCTCGGTGAGCCACACGATACGCCGCAGTCGGTGTTCCTCCTCACGCGCGAGAGTTCGTACTTCGGCGACGGCTCGCTCGACACGTACCGAACGATCGTGTACAGCGAGACCGGGACAGAGAGGCTCGAACAGATTCTGTACTCTGCCGACGGAGATGTAATCGAAACCCGCGTTTATGCGACGCGCCACGACCGAACAGAGGAAGTGCGCATCCTCGACGCGCGAGGGGCAACAGTGACGACGTGGACCCGCAGGTTCGATCCGGACGGTCGGTTGGTCGAGGAAACACAGCGGGACGCCGACGGAGAAGTTCAGACGCGTTCGATGCACACGTACGACGAGCACGGCCGACTCTCGGAACTCGAGGTCTACAGCACTTTCGCGGGCCCCATGGGATCGACGGTGTTCATCTACGAAGGCGAACTCCGCGTCCGTGCCGAGAGCCTCGGCCCGAATGGAGAGCTCGAGGAGTTTTTTCTGTACGAATACGACGCCGACGACAGGCTGGTGCGCCGTACGCACTCGACCGCGAGCGGCCGTGTATTGGGGCACATCGTGTACGCCTTTGCCGAGGATATGGTGGTCCACGAGACCTTCTTTCGGGCGAACGGATCGGTCCTCAGGTCGGCCGAATTCGAGTACGACGACGCGGGGAACCGCGTAGTCGAACGGCACTTCGACCATGCGGGTACTCTGAGAGAAACGATACGCCGCGAGTTCATCGCTCGCGAGATTGGAGATTGAAGCTATGAAAACGAAATTATCGCGAGCCCTCGTATGTGCGGTGGTGTTCGCGATCATCGCGTCCACGTCGATCGCGGCCAACGAGATCGGGGCTATGTGGGCCCGCCTGTACCGGAATGCGCCGACAACCGAACAGCGGTACCAGATCATGGTGAACATGATCGAGCAAGACTCGCGCGACCTTGCACCGGTTTTCCACGAAGCGCTCGACGGACAGATCACGCGGTTTCAGAGCATTACCGGAACCACCGAGCGCCACGTGGCAAATCGGCTCGCGGCAATGACAATCCGCGAGCTCGGTAACCGGCGTGTCACCGATGCCGCCGACTCTATCTGGAACATGCTGCAGATCAACCACGATGTCGTTGTCATGAGCGAGGCGGCGAACGCGCTCGGACGGATCGGAGCGGCGCAGTACGCTCCGCGTCTTGCGACGTTCCTCAGGAACATGAACCTCGGCGTGAGTGTACTGTCCGATCGCAGACAGATCGAGGCGGTCGCGTATAACACCGTAAAGGCGCTCGAGAGACTCGGCGATCCGGCTGGGTTTGAACCCGTATTTCTCGCAGCGCACGGTTGGTATTCCGCCGGCAGTGGGGTGAGGGCCGCAGCGCTCGACGCACTCCCGATCATCGTCGACGACCCGACCGACATTCTCACCGAGATCATCAAGAACCAAAACGATATCGCGATGAAGATCTCGGCGTTGAATGTGGGAACGAAATCGCGCGCGTCGGACGAAAACAAAGCCGAGTTTGCCGCGTGGGCACTCGACCACGCGCTGAGTCTCACCTGGTCTTCGCGAACCGAACAGGCGAAGCTCAAGAGTTTACGGATGACCGCGCTTTCGGCTCTGCGTGCGTCGGCTCACAAGCCGGACCGTGCCATCGCGCGTATGGCGGAGATGATACGCGGGTACCGAGCCGACCGACTGTACGATGAGGACGAGATGCTGACACTCATCGAGACCATGGGTAGTTTCCCACAGGATTCTTCCGCTCGCGCCCTTTCCGACTTTCTCGGGTATCAGACCGAACGCCGCGAGCGAGACGTGATACCGGAAACGCTCACGATTCCTCGCGCGACAGCGATCGCGCTCGGTAACACGCGAAACCGCATCGGCATTGAACAGCTCAACGCGGCGGCAAACTCGACTGCGTGGGAGGCCTCCGTACGAAAAGAGGCGCGCGACGCCGTCGAGCGAATTCTTCGACGATAAGACGCGATCGCGCGGTCTTCTGCTCGGAATGCGTCATTTTCTCCTTTGTGAGCCAATTTGACCCGCGCGGTTTTTGTCAGTACGTTTTAAAAATACTGATTCCCACAAGGAGGAAAAATGTCAGATCCAATCCAAGGAACAGGAGCAGGAAGCCAAGTCGGCAGCCCGGAGACGTACATGGGGCAGCTCGTTGTCGCCCGAAATGTCTGGGGCGATGAGGACAAGAAGAAAGTCGAGAAAACGATCATGGAAACGATCAGACAGGACCCGTTAGTCGTCGACAAGACGAATGTCTCGGTCACGTTTGGCGACTCAAAGAAAAAAGAACTGCATCTGATCGGAAAACTCGGTGATCGGAAAGCGAGAGACCGCGTGCGTGAGATCGCGGAGAAGAACACGCCGACCGATGTCGAGATTCACGACGAGATCGTCGTCGAGTGACAACGCCGTGACTCGGTTCTCAGAGTCACCGACCGTACAACGACTCCCTCGGCTAAACCGAGCGGGGTCGTTTTTTCTTGTAAGACACGGATTTTGGACCTATCTTGTCTGTATATGGTATCAAACAACAAACCACGCGTATGGCCGGGTCTCCCGTACCCGTTAGGCGCCACGTGGGACGGCAGCGGCACTAACTTCGCGATTTTTTCCGCTCACGCCGAGCGCGTCGAGCTGTGCCTGTTCGACGACGACGGGAAGAAGGAAACCCATCGGATCGAGCTTCCGGAGTTCACGCACGAGATCTGGCACGGATATCTTCCCGATGTACGCCCGAACCGGCTCTACGGCTACCGCGTGTACGGGCCGTACGATCCCGGGGCCGGACACCGTTTCAACCACCACAAGCTCCTGATCGACCCGTACGCACGAGCGCTTTCGGGAGAGTTGGTCTGGGACGACTCGCTGTTCGGGTACGTCGTCGGCTCCCCGGACAAGGACCTCTCGTTCGACACGCGCGATAGCGCGCAGTTCGTACCGAAAAGTCTGGTAGTCGACACGGCGTTCACGTGGGGTCGGGATCCAAAACCCGCAACGGCGTGGGACCGAACGATCGTGTACGAGCTGCACCCGAAAGGGTTCACGATGCTGCACCCCGAGGTACCCGACGCGGCACGGGGAACCTTCTCGGGCCTCGCGAACCCCGCGATCGTCTCATACCTGACGGATCTCGGAGTGACGGCGGTCGAGCTTCTGCCGGTCCATGCATTCGTCCGAGATCGCCACCTCGTCGAGAACGGGTTGACGAACTTCTGGGGTTACAACTCGATCGGTTTTTTTGCCCCGGATCCCGCGTACCTCACCGACGGCGATATAAACGACTTCAAGAGTCTCATCCAGATCATGCACGACGCCGGGCTCGAAGTATTTCTCGACGTCGTGTATAACCACACGGCCGAGGGCAACCACATGGGACCGACGCTCTC
>PXBQ01000402.1 GCA_003566875.1 Spirochaetaceae bacterium
AATAGTGCAACACGAACCGTAGTTCGGACGAATGTCCCAGTACTTGCAGTCCGGCTCTATCGGGGGGCTGTGATGATCGATCACCGCGACCACTTCGCCGGGTAGGCCCGCTACGTTGCGATTGCCGATGAAACCGTCGACGACAATTATCTGGCTCTGGTCGTCCATCGGTACGTCGCGCGACGCGGCGATTGGGATCTCGAGCATCGAGATCGCTTCGGTGAGCGATGTGCTTTGAACGTCGCCGCCGTAACACAGACGGGGAGCAAGCCCATTGACCTTCAACAGATGAGTCAACGCAAACGCCGACGCAACGGCATCGTGATCGGGGAAGTCGTGCGCCTGAACGACGATATCACGTTTCTTGTCGAGGACCGAGATGAGCTCCTGGATGCCTTTCATCGGTCGCGCCTAAATTCGCGAAGACGTTCCGCCGCGAGACGCGTTTCGATCAGCCCTGGGTAGTTGCTGCGTTCAACTTCGAGATACAAGGTCTGCGCGAGCCTGGTCTGCTCGATCAAGTCGTAATACGCAGCGAGGTAGAACGTCATCCGTGCCTTCCGGAACGGGTCCCTTTCATCGTTAACCCGTCGCGTCGCGATCGCATCGTACCCCGACTCGACGATTGCGCGCCCGACATGGTACTCAAGAGAGTCGCGCGGCATGTCGTTCACGATATCTCGCATATAACGGCGAGCGGCCGCGATGCCGCCGTCGGTTCGGCCCAAAGATAGAGCCGTCAGCAGCCCAAACGCGTGTTCGCTCCGATTGTGTCGATACGCGTCCCGAAAAGCCTGCGCAGCTTCTCCCCAGCGGTTTTCGATGTAGTACAAAGTGCCCAACGGCGCCAGAGCCGGATGATACTCGGGGTTCATGGCGAGCGCCGTCTCGAAATCCTCGATCGCGGCGCCCCGACGACCGACCCGATCGAGTACCCGCGCTCGGTACACGTACAGCAGAAACACGTCCGGCAGGCTCTCGATCGCCCGGTTAAAATCCTCGATCGAGTCGTCGAACTGCCCCATTTCCGCTCTCAGGCGTCCGCGGTCGACGTAGTTCCACGCAAAATCAGGTTCGAGATCGATCGCTCGGTCGAGATCCCGATGCGCAGCGTCGAGTTCGTACAGCCGCACGAGCGCACGACTCCGGTCGACGTACACGAACGGTGAATCCGGTTCAATCTCGATCGCACGCGTGAAAGAGGTCTTCGCTTCCTGGTAGCGCTCCCGGCGAAGCTGCACGTTGCCGAGCCCGACGTGGGCTACAACGTTCTCCGGGTCGATCGTGGCGCTCTTCTGGAACGCCTCGGCGGCGCGGTCGAGCCGGCGCTGTTGCAGCAACATCTCGCCGATCGCGGCGTGGCCGCGCGCGTTCTCAGGGTCGATCGTAACAACGTTCATGAGAAGCTGCTCCTGAAGCGCACGGTTTCCGAAATGCCCTGCGAGCAACGCACGAGCAAACATCGCGTCGATGTTGTCCGGGTCGGACTCGATCACCGAGTCGAACAACCGCACCGCGTCATCGAGAGCACCGGCCGCGATCATCAGGTTGCCGAGCAGCACTCGCGTCGCCGGATCATCGGGATCCTCAAGTTCGGCAGCCCGGTACGCGGCGATCGCGGCTTCGGGATCGCCCGACAGGACGTACAGACTGATACTCTCGTACACGTCGGGAACCGGGTCTTCCTCCGGGATCACGGGAGGCTCGACCGGGATTGCCGCGACATCCTCCTCGACGATCGCCGGGATATCCGCGTCGAGTTCCGGACCATCGGGGGCTCGCCCGATCATCGCGCACGTCGAGAAAACGAAAACCATTACGGCGACTGCCGCAACCTTCCTGGTGAGCCGTTCCGGGCACAGACGGTGAGAATACCTTGATTCACACGCCAAAATACTCATACGGTCATTTCTTATGCAATCTCGTCCGATGTACGCCTGAGCGTCTCAGACACGCGCTTTCGCTTCGTATCCGATCTCTTTGAGAGCCACGACCATCGCCTCAACGCCCGCGGGCGACTTCGAGTCGAGCACGACGGTCACCTCTTTTTTACTTGAGTTCGGTTTGCACGAAACCACGCCCGGAACAAACGACAAGGCCGTCTCGACCTTTTTCTCGCAGTGTTCACAGTTCATATTCGCGACTTCGAGCACCATATTGTTCTTCTTTGACCCAAAAATACCCATTTTTGTCCTCCGGTCGGAAAATACGGCGATCGTCATACGACCGCCGTCAGCGTTACAATACCAAACATAACAATAAATGTCGCGCCCGCGAGTTCGATCGCATGGACGACGACACCGCCGAGAGCGTTGCCCGTCCACCGCACAATGCGTTCTTTCAGTACGATCGTCAAGATCGCTATCGCCGATAGCGCCACGCCAAGCCCAAGCGACATCGCGATGATCGAGATCAGCCCGGTCTGCACGAGACCGAGCGACAACGCAAAGAGAAGCAGCATCGTAGATCCGGGACACGGGACCATACCGGTCGACAACACGATCGCAAAAAACTTCGATTGAGACACCGCGGGGAGGTGCCCGCGAAGCTGCTCGCGACGCGTCATCCCGAACGTCTCGTTGAGCCGTTTGCGCGCTGCGTCGCGACGCGCCCGAATCAGCGTTCGAACCTTCGCCACGACAAACACGCTGCCGACCGCAAGAATCAACACCGAGCTCACGATCTGGAGCGTACGTGTGACACTCCCCAACGACGCACCGAACGAAGCGCCGGTCGAGAGGTAAATCCCGATAAAAATCAGCACCGCCGAGACCGCGTGAAGCCCAGCAAAAAGAAAGCCCGCGAATACACCGTGCCTCCACGGGGCAGACTGAGAAATGTAGTACGACACGATAACCGATTTCCGGTGTCCCGGCAAAAACGAGTGTAGAACGCCGTAAAAAAACGCGACCACAACGATACTCACGACGCCAAACGGCCCCGACTCCGCTTCCTCCGCGCGTCTGAGGAACCCCGAGAGCCGAGCGTTCAACACGCGTTGCTGTTCGACAAGCCGGCGCGTCAACGCAGGAAAGACGCCGGGGCCGGTCGGCTCGGTACCGCGCGCGGACCTCTCGCCCGAACTCTCCGCGGGCCCGGGCGAGTAAAACGGATTCGGCTGCGCGGCGAGGGTTCCTGCGGCAATTACGAGAACCACCGCTGCGATGATCGGCGTTCGGGAAACGCCGGCGCCGGCGAACGCCATGACTCTCACGCCGCTCCCCGGCGGCCCACGATGCATCCACGCAGCCGTTCGTTCAAATCGTCCGGGTCGAAATCCCGCCCGATAAACACTATCACCGACTCGGCCGGTTCGTCGCGCCGTTTCTTCCTCGTTTCGATTTCGCGGCGTATCCCGACGATCTGAAGCACGTGCCGGTACCGCCTGCGAGTGCGGTCGGCGAACGTCAACACACCTTTCGCGCGGATGACTCCTGCCGGCAGTTCGTCCAGCACATCGCGGAGACGCGAAGCGTCTATCGGGTCCGAACTCGAAAAGACGAGAGACACCACCTCGTCGTGCGAGTGTTCGTCGTGCGAGTGCTCATGAGCTTCCGCCGCGGGCAGCGACCGTACCGGGTATAACCCGGCAGGCACGACGTACGGACGAAGGTCGACGCGCGAATCGAGCGCGACGAGCGGAACCGACGGCGCAATATCGGAAATCCTGCTTTCGACCGATCGGCGATGCCCTTCGAACGCATCGGCAAGTTTTGTGAGGAAAACGACGTCGGCGTACGCGACCTGGCTTGTTGCGACTCCGTATACGTCGCAGTCGTCGATAAACCGTCGGACATCGACGAGACAGAAGATTCCGTTCAGGACGTACTCGGTTTCGTGCGCAAGAAAGACCTGCGCGATCGGGATCGGGTCGGACAGCCCCGAAGCCTCGACGAGCAGGTGATCGATCTTCTCGCGTCGTGAACTCAACGTGCGTACGGCGCGCATCAAGTCGCTCTTGACGACACAACACATGCACCCATTCGGGAACTCGATAATCTCGTCGTCGTGAGTTTCGATTATTCGGCTTTCTATCGGGACGTCGCCGAATTCGTTCACGATCAGCCCGAATCGGGTGCCGGGATTCTCGCGCAACACTCGGTTGATCAGAGTACTTTTGCCCGATCCGAGAAACCCCGTGAAGAGCGTGACCGGGAGCCGTGTGTCGAGTCTCGCATAGTTGTCGTTCATACTTACTTCCTGCGCGGCAAA
>PXBQ01000315.1 GCA_003566875.1 Spirochaetaceae bacterium
CCGATGGAGCCGATCGACCGCAAGTTCGAGGCGTTCGGGTGGACCGTGAAAAAAATCAACGGCAACGACATCCGCGAGGTCGTCGCGGCGCTCGAGGAAGGACGCGATCACCGCTCGGGTCCGTTCTGTATCGTCGCGTACACCGCGAAGGGCAAGGGGGTGAGCTTCATGGAGAACGACGCGAACTGGCACGGGAAACCGCCGAACGAAGAGCAGTATCGCGCCGCGAAGGCCGAGCTCGAGGGGGCACGACGATGAGCGCATCGACGGCCCTGAAACCAGCCTCTGTGCCGACGCGCCGCGCGTTCAGCGACGGCCTCGTCGAGTACGGCAGAAAAGACCCTGACTTCTGGGTCCTCGAGTCCGATATCGGCAAGTCGACGTACACGTATCTCTTCGGCGACGAGTTCCCCGAGCGGTACTTCAACCTCGGGATCGCCGAGATTGGGCTGTTCGCGACCGCCGCGGGCATCGCGTCGAGCGGCCGGCCGGTCGTGTGCGCGGGGTACGGCGTCTTCATAACGATGCGCGCGGTCGAGGCGATCCGGTCGTTCATCTGTTACCCGAACCTGAACGTGAAGATCCTCTCGTCGCACGGCGGCATCACCGCGGCGATAGACGGCGTGACGCACCAGGCGACCGAAGACATCGCGACGATGAGCCAGATCCCGAACATGCGCGTGCTCTGCCCGTCCGACCCGGTCTCCGCGCGCAAATGCGTCGAGACGTCGTTCTCGGTCGAGGGCCCGGTTTTCAACCGGCTCATGCGCGATCCGTTGTTCGATCTGTACGACGAGAACGAGACCTTCCCGTTCGGAGGATCGAAACTTCTGCGCGACGGCGGCGACGTGACGATCGTGAGCTACGGCGACATCGTGTTCGAGGCGCTCGCGGCGGCGGATGAACTCGCCGCGACGGGGATTCGAGCGGACGTGATCGACCTCTACAGCATCAAGCCGTACGACCGCGAGGCGGTAATCCGGAGCGTCCGGAAGACCGGTGCTCTCGTCGTGGCTGAGAACCACCAGGCCAAAAACGGCGTAGGGTACGAGCTCGCGCACCTCTGCCTCACCGAACACCCGGTGCCGTTCGCGGGGCTCGGACTTAAGGACACGTTCGCCGAGAGCGGATCGTACCAAAAACTGATCGAGAAGTACGGAATCAGCGCTCGACACATCGTCGCAGCGGCGAAAACCGTGATCGAAAAAAAGAAAACGCGAGGGGGAAAATAATGCCGAAGTACAGTCTGATCACGAACTTCCTGGGGCAGACGCAGGACAGGTTCCACACATACAACAAGCCCCGGACGCTCGACGAGAAGTTCGCCGCGGTGCGCGAGATACCCGGCTACACCGGCGTCGAGGTCGTGTACCCGTACGAGACGAGCGACCCGGCGGAGCTCAAGAAACTGCTCGCGAAGCACTCGCTCGAGGTGAGCGCGGTCAACGTGAACGTCAAGAGCGAGCCCGAGTTCGTCTCGGGCGGACTCACGTCGCCGAAGAAAGCCGTGCGAGAGAAAGCGACGCGGTTCCTCATCGAGGCGAAGGACTTCGCCGCGGCGGTCGGCGTAAACCGCGTCACGTGCTGTCCTCTCGGCGACGGGTTCGAGTTTCCGTTCCAGACGTCGTATCGGACCGCGTGGAAGAACCTCTGCGACGCGTTCGGCGAGGCCGCGGCGCACCGGCCCGAGGTGATCCTGCACATCGAGTACAAGCCGAAAGAGACGCGGCGGCACTGTTTCATCGGCCGCGCGGTCGACGCGCTCTACCTGATCCGCGAGATCGGCGTCACGAACCTTGGGGTCACGATCGATTACGGCCACTCGGTGTACGCGGAGGAACACCCGGCAGAGGCGCTTTCGCTGCTCCACTACTCGGGACTCCCGTACTACGTTCACATTAACGACAACGACAAGAGCTGGGACTGGGACTACTTCACCGGAAGCCACACGCTACTCGAGTACGTCGAGTTCGTGTACTACATGAAGGAGTTCGGGTACGACGACTACATGACGTCCGACACGCACCCGACGCGTTGGGACATGGGGAAGATGTTCGAGATCAACGCACGGCTCACCGAGAAAGTCTGGAAGCTGCTCGACCGCGTCGGACTCGACGAGATCCGGGCCCTGATCGACAACGAAGACTACCCGACGACGTGGCGGTTTATCGAGGAAAATATCTTGGGGTGGAAGTAACCCCTCAAAAAACGGAGGACAAAATGGCAAAAACCAGACTGAGCATCGAGGGGCGACGGTTTCTGATCAACGACCGCCCGACGTACAGCGAGATCGCCGGAACGAAGGAATCGGCGCACGGGCTTCTCATGAACGCCCGGTTCATCCAGGGAATCTTCGACGACGCGGCCGACCCCGGCCGGTTCGCGCGCTACGGCGCGAAAAGTTGGGACGCCGAGAAGCACACCGACGACCTTATCGCGGCGCTGCCCGAGTGGTACTCGTACGGCCTGCGCGCGTTCACGGTCGGGTTTCAGGGCGGCGGCCCGTGCTTCACGATCGCGAATCCGACGATCGACAACAACCCGTTCGGCGAAGACGGCCTCTCGCTCGACCCCGCGTACACAGCGCGGATGGACCGGCTGATCCGAGCCGCCGACGAGATCGGCATGGTCGTGATCGTGTCGTACTTCTACGGCGAGCAGGCCAAGAAAATCCGAGAGGGAATCGGAATCCGAAACGCGGTAACTACCGCGTCGCGCTTCCTGAAAGATGGCGGCTACACGAACGTGATCATCGAGGTCGCGAACGAGCACAACATCCCGCCGTTCAAGGCGCACCCGATTCTGCAAGAACCCGACGGCATGGCGATGCTGATCGATCTGGCTCGACGCGAGTCAGGAGGTCTCCCGACCGGGTCGAGCGGCGGTGGCGGATACCGGCACAAGGAAGTCGTCGACGCGTCGGACGTCGTGTTCATCCACGGAAACGGACAGACGCGACAGCAGTACTACAACATGGTTCGCGACTGTCGCGGCTGGGCACCCGATAAGCCGATCGTGTGCAACGAGGACTCGCAGGCGATCGGAAACCTTCTCGTGTGCGAACACACCGGCACGTCGTGGGGCTACTACAACAACATGACGAAGCAGGAGCCGCCCGCGAGCTGGGGCGTCCTGCCGGGCGAGGACACGTTCTTCGCGCTCCGGATCGCCGAGATCATCGGGATCAAGAAGGAAAAACCGTCGCTCGAAAACCAGTACTATCTGCAAGGCTTTGAGCCCGAGATGACGTACGACGGTGAACGTTGGCCGCGTCTCGCGTCGCTCTACCCTGAGACGATCAACTACGTCGAGTTCTATCGCGACGGAGAACTCTACTACGTCTCGTACGACGAGCCGTTCAGCACGAATTTCCACTCGAACTGGCGCCAGGGCGGCGTCGCCGTGAAAAAAGGTGAGAAGTGGGAAGCACGAGTTCACCTCCGCGACGGAAACGTGCTCACCCGAACCGCGGAGTGCGTCTAGGCCCTTGCGACTGGGGTAGCGCGTCAGCGCGCTACCGCGTACAATCGGACGATCATGACATCAATCGAACGAATGACAAACCTGCTCGCGCGCAAGCCGGTCGACCGGATCGGCTTGTACGAGCACTTCTGGGGCGATACGCGCAAGAAATGGATCGGCGAAGGCCACGTCGGCGCCGATGAGAGCCTCGACGAACACTTCGGGTACGACGCGCAGGAGTGCTGGGCGTTCAACCTCATGGCCGATCTCGATCACGAACCGAAGGTCCTTGAGGAGACCGATGAGACGATCCTCACGCTCGACGGGAACGGCGCGACGCTACGACGGCATAAGCTGCACAACGCGACTCCCGAGCACGTCGCGTTCAACGTGACCGATCGTTTCGCGTGGGAAGAATTAACCAAGCCGAAGCTGACTCCCGACCGGCGGCGGATCAAGTTCGACGCGTACCGAGAGGCGCGCGACGCGGCGCGGAAGGCCAATCGGTTTTTCTTCTGGAGCGGCGTGAACGTGTTCGAGCTTATGCATCCCGTGTGCGGGCACGAGCACATGCTCGTCGGCATGGCGCTCGACCCCGACTGGGTCCGGGACATGTGCACGACGTACGCCGATCTCACGTGCGCGCTGCAGGAGATCTTGTTCGCCGAGGAAGGATACCCCGACGGGATCTGGTACTACGAGGACATGGGCTTCAAGGAACGGCCGTTCATGTCGCCCGCGATGTA
>PXBQ01000218.1 GCA_003566875.1 Spirochaetaceae bacterium
GACGATGGACGAGTTTTTCCGCGTAGTCGCCGAGAGAGCCGCGGAGTCGTGTGGACTCACCGAGAAGCAGGTATACGACCTGCTACACGAACGCGAGAAGCTGAGCTCGACCGTTCTCAGCAAGTTCCTCGCGGTGCCTCATATCGTGACTCCGGGTGAGAAAAGACTCTCGGTCGTGATCGCGCGCATCAGAAACGGCGTGAGTTTCGACTCGCCGGCAGGCCCCGCGGATGTCAAGTCGGTCTTTGTCATCCTCGGCACCGCGGACAACAGGAATCTGCACCTCAAGACGCTCGCGTCGATCGCGCAGATCGTGAATCACGCGTCGTTTGAGCGGATTTGGCTTTCCGCCGCGACCGAGGACGACCTACGAAACATCTTGTTACTCGGCGAGCGGAATAGGTAGGTGAAAGCCCGCCGCTCGGCAAGGTAATATCGACTGGAGGGTGTATGAAGAACGACATGAACGGCGCGAATGCGCCGCGATTCTCGCTGAAACCGGCCGACCTGCGCCGAGTGAGTCTGACCGACGGCTTCTGGGCCGCGTGGCAGAAGACCAACCGTGAGGTCACGATCCCGTACGTGCTCGACCAGTGCGACAAGCACGACCGAACGCGATCGCTCCGGCTCGAGTGGAAACCCGGTGCCGACTGGGAACCTCATCAGTTCTACGATTCCGACATCGCGAAAGCGCTCGAAGCCGTGGCGTTCTCGCTTCAGACGCACCCCGACCCCGCGCTCGAGGCGCGTCTCGCCGAGTACGTCTCGCTTTTTGCCCGAGCGCAGCAAAGCGACGGCTACCTCAATAGTTACTACACCCAAATCGGACTCGACAAACGCTGGTCAAACCTGCGCGATATGCACGAGTTGTACTGCGCCGGACACTTGTTCGAGGCCGCGGTCGCTCACTTCGACGCGACCGGGAGCCGCGATCTGCTCGACGTCGCGGTCCGATACGCCGACCATATCGACGCGCGGTTCGGCCCGACGGATGAGCCGTCGCCGAACGACGGGACAAAGGCCCCGGGATACCCTGGGCACGAAGAGATCGAACTCGCATTGATCAAACTCGCGCGCGCGACCGGTGAGCCGCGATACGAAAGGCTTGCGGCGTTTTTCGTGAACGAACGCGGTTCACAACCGCATTACTTCACCGCAGAAGCCGAACGCCGGAGTGAACCACCGAAATCTTCCCGGTGGGTATCGGACGATTTCCCCGCGCCGTACGCGTACTTCCAGGCACACCTTCCGGTCCGCGAACAGACTGCGGCCGAGGGACACTCGGTTCGCGCGTGTTATCTCTACGCGGGAATGGCCGACGTCGCGCGCGAGACCGGCGACGCCGCGTTGCTCGATGCGTGTCGACGTTTATTCGAGAACATCGTCGACCGGCGTATGTACGTGACCGGGGGAGTCGGGTCTCACTCTCACGGTGAGCGCTTCACGGTCGATTACGACCTTCCGAACGAGGCCGCGTACGCCGAGACGTGCGCCGCGATCTCGCTCGTTTTCTTCGCGTCGCGGATGGCAAATATCGAACTCGATTCTCGGTACGCCGACGTGGCCGAGCGCGCGATGTACAACGGTGTCCTCGCCGGTCTCTCGCTCTCCGGCGATCGTTTCTTCTACGCCAACCCTCTCTCGTTTCACCCGACCTCTCCGGTCCTGCACCACGTCCGTTCCGACGCCGAGAGGCAACCGTGGTACGGCTGCGCGTGCTGCCCACCGAACATCGCGCGGCTCGTGGCGTCGCTCGGCTCGTACGTGTACGGCGTTGCAGACGACACGATCGCGGTGCATCTCTACGCCGCGAGCACCCTCGAGTTCGACATCGGCGGTTCGACGGGTTCGCTCACGCAGAAAACCGCGTACCCGTGGGACGGAGAGGTGGAGTTTACCGTCGAGCTCTCCGCGCCGGAGACCTTTACGCTCGCGCTCCGCATTCCCGCGTGGGCCGACGGCTGGACGATCGACGGTGCCGATGTGCGCGACGTGGAGAAAGGGTACGCGTACATCACGCGCCGGTGGCAGTCCGGGGATCGCGTCCGGTTGTCGCTCCCAATGGCGCCTCGCCGCGCGTACGCGCACCCCTCGGTCCGCCAGGACGGGTGGAAGGTCGCGATCGAGTACGGGCCGGTCGTGTACTGCCTCGAGGGTGTCGACAACGGAGCCGATCTCGCGCAGTTCGCGCTTCCGGCCGACGCGGAGCTGCGGTCGGAGTTCCGCGCGGACCTTCTCGGAGGCTGTACCGTGATCACCGGGACGGGGCTCCGGCGCGCGCCGGAGGCGCCGGCCGACGACAGCCGCGCGCTGTATCGACCGTCTTCCCGGCGCACGCCGACGCCGTTCACCGCGATCCCGTATGCGCTCTGGAATAACCGAGGGTCAAGCGAGATGCGCGTTTGGCTCGCCGAGGTGTAGGGTAGTCCAAACCGCTCTTCGGTTGCTCGCGATTCAAGTACCCGGTTCACTCGTTCCGTGCGGAAGCGCACAGACTTCTCGGCCGGTTGTTCGTAACTTCACTCCAGCTTACCTTGCGGGTGGTCTGTCCATCCGTCGAAGGCACCCGGGGAAGAAGGAGAACGATCATGAAGAGAGCGAAAATCGCGTTGATTATCACGCTGAGCCTGGCGCTCATGGCGGTGATCATCCAGAACACCGGGCCGGTAATGAGCAGGTTCCTCTGGTTTTCGGCCGAGATCCCCGCGGTGGTGTTGCTCATGCTCACGGCGGCGTCGAGTTTCGTGCTCGGGCTCGTCGTCGCTCTCTTCGTGAAACGTGAAGAGCCGAAGCCCGAGGAGAAGGAGAGGGAACCGTTTAACGAGTACACCGAGAGAACGTACAAGAGGTAGCTCCCCGGCCGGTACGGATCGAGGTCTACTGCCCGTCGGACTAAATCGCAGCTCCGTCGCGATACGGCGCACGATGAGCGCGGTCAACGACGGCCGTTGCCATCGTCTATCCGGCGTCGTGCTCCGGCCGTGGTTCGCCGATTACTACGACCGGTATTTCCGTGTTCGCGATCACGTCGGCCGCGACGTCATGCGAGCCGGCTGTCGCACGGTACGACAGGTAAATGTAATCGACCGAGTGTTCGCGTGCCGTCGTGACGATCGTCTCGACGACATTCCCGTCGACGAGGATGACCTCGTGCGCAACGTCGCGCGCGAGTCGCAACTCTTCGCGCAGACGCGCCGCGTCGACGAGTTTTTCGGCGTCCGGGTTCACGTTGAGTATGAGCAGCTCCGCGTCGGCTCGTCGCGCGATTCGCGCCGTCTCGTGAATCAGCCGTCGTGGCGGTTCGGTACCGGTGATAACGGCAAGGATTTTGAAGCCTCCGGTGACCGCGACGCGTGTCGCGTCGATCTCGCCCTTCTCGAGAAGCCGGGGAGCGGTCAATCGCGTCAAGACCGAGCCGAGCGGCGCCGTCACGATGATCGAGACGATCGCGATCGCCAGGATGTACTCACCGTGGGGTAACCCGAGCGCGAGAGGAACTCCGCCGATCGCGGCTTGCACCGTGGCCTTCGGCGTGTACGCGGCCACCATAAATAAACGTTCCTTGAAAGTGAGCGCGGAACGCCACGTCGAGATCATGATGCCGAACGGTCGACCGATGATCATTCCAATCCCGACGATCGCGAGCCCGACTAATCCGGCCTCGGCGGCGAGGCCGGTATCAAGCGCGGAGCCTATCAGGAAGAACAGGAAGAGTTCCGCAATGACCCAGACGCGGTCCATACCGTTCCGTAACCCACGGGCGATCACGGGTGTCCTCTCGAGTACGACGAAACCGACCACCATTACGGCGAGGTAAGGCGAGTACGGAAAGTACGGCTCAGCGACAACGACCGCGATCGCGGCCCCGAGAAAGATCAGCATCTCGTGAACCGGGGCCGTCGCGATCTTGAGTTTTTTCAGCACCCACGAGACGAGAACCCCGACAACCAACCCAACGAAAACCCCCAACGCGATCTGCACCGGAATGTTCAAGAGTTGGGACCAGACCGAACCGGAAATGCCGTCGACGATCATCGCGAGAAACACGCTGAACATCGTGATCGCGACCGCGTCGCTCATCGTACCGCCCGCCATCACAAGGTCCGGTATCCCTTTCTTGACCCCCACCCCCGCCGCTTTCAGCCGCAGCATCGAGGGTACGATGACGGCGGGCGACTCCGCGCAGAGGATCCATCC
>PXBQ01000394.1 GCA_003566875.1 Spirochaetaceae bacterium
CTCGGTTACGGACTCGGTATCGTCACGAGCCGGCCCAAAGCCGACCCCGATCTCGAACGACTCGGTATTCGCCGATTCTTCGGCCCGGTCGTCGACGCGTTCGCAGCGCGCGGCGTCAAAGGCGAACCACACGTGTTTCCGTTCGCGCGGAGCCGGACCGCGGACGTCGATGCTCCGGCGTGGCACGTCGGTGACGACTATCACGACGATATCGTCGCCGCGCGGCAGGCCGGTTTCCGCGCGGTCCTGATCGATCGTACCGACCGGTACTCCGACCGTGACTGCGCCCGGATCACGGCGCTCTCACAGTTGGAGCAGGTTCTTCAGTAGGATTCTTCAGTAAGAATTGAGAGCGTTAACTCACACGGGCATTCGGACTCGTTTCCGATTAGCGCGGTAGCGGCGACCGACCCGCTCGGCCTCGTCGGTGACCGCGTTCGTCGCGATGCGGAGCCGTTCGAGCAGCTCGGCTTCCCGGCCCTTGAAGTCCGGCGGTACGCGAATCGGCTCGCCGAACACTAGGTGGCAGCGACTGAAAGGTAATGGAACCTGGTAGTCGTCCCACCGTTTGAGGCGGATCTTGTGGCTGAAGTACGCTCCGGCCGGTACGATCACGTTGCCGCTCCGCGCGGCTATATGCAGAATTCCGGGTTTCGGAACCCGCGCCGGACCGCGTGGGCCGTCCGGCGCGACGGTACCGTCGTGACCGCCGCGCAGATACCGTACAAATCCGAGAACGCCACGCGCGTCTTTGCGCGGCCGGTTTCCGGAGCTGATCCGAAAGTCCTTGAACCCGAAGTGATTCAGGACACCCGCAAGAACGTCGCCGCGCCACGAGTCGTCGACAAGAGCCGAGCCGCCGCGGTGGCGGTACCAGTAAATCCCGACGACCGACAACTCGTGCCAGACGGCGAACAAAACGTACGTACCGTCGCGGTGGTATCGCCGGAATCGGTCGACCGGATCGTCGATTATTCGGACCGAGTCGCCTAAGAGTCGATAGATCGCGATATGTACAGCCCGCGAGAAGAGAGTGAACAATCGGACCATGCCGAACTATAGAAGGAACCGACGCCGAGACACAATACCATGAAACGCAACACGGGACTTGCACAGGACGGTGGATCTCCCTATCATTTTTGCGGCATCCATGGGCGACAAAACCGAGACGTACCAATCGTCATCCGAACTCTCACGAATCCGCAACCGGTATTACGTTCACAGTATCCTGAACGGAGTCTCGTTTCGGTTGCTCGCAGGCAACATCATAACGCTGTACGTCTTGAACCTTGGAGCGGACAACACTCTTGTCGGGCTTCTTTCGTCGTTCATACACATCGCGATGCTCTTTCTTCTTGTCGGCAGGCCTCTTGTGAACCGATACGGCGCCGTGCGCGTGCAGTCGGTTTTCTGGTTTCTGCGCTACGTGATGATGATTCCGGTCGTACTGACGGTTCTGCCGGGAATCTCGTCGAACCGTGATGTCACGTTTACGCTTGTTGCGATCGGTGTTTTCGGTTTTCACGCGGCAAAGGGCATCGCGCTCGCGGGCCAGCAGACGATTCTCGGATCGGTGGTTGGAGAAAAAGGCCGCGGAGCCGTCCTGTCGCGCATCCAGACGCAGAACACGACCGTGTCGACGATCGCATGGCTGCTCGTCGGCTTTGCTCTCTCGCGTGATCCGTCGCGCTTCGTGTACGCGGCGACGTTTATCGTCGGCATCATCGCGGGGTTCGGCTCCTCGGCGGCGCTCTCGACTCTTCCGGAGCCGACAGCGAACAAAGCCGAGACACGGACGCCGTTTTTGCGGAGTGCTCGCGCCGGGTTTTCTAATCGACAGTTCCGAACCTTGATGGGGATACTGTTCACAAAAAACGTCTTTCTCGGGATGACCGGAGCGTTTTTAATTGTGCAGTTCAAAACGGTGTACGGGCACTCGGACTCGAGCATCGTGTACATCACCTTGATCGGAAGCATGGGCGTGATCGCGATGGCTGCCGCGGCGGGCCTCTTGATGGACCGGGTCGGCGCAAAACCGCTTTACTTCGCGTTTGCGGCAATCGCCGCCGCTTCGCTTCTTCCGACGGTACTCGGTCCGGTCGGCGGCACCGCTCTGCTCATGTGGCTCATCCCGGCGCTGGTTTTTTTCCTGTACAATGTCGGCGCGAACGGCATGATGAACTGCTCGCAGGACTACTTCTTTGCGGCGATCGGACCGGATGAACGGCTAAACCTTGGCATCGTGTATCACATCACAGCCGGGGTGGCCGGGTTTATCGGATCGGTCGGGGGAGGGTTGGCTCTCGACGCGGTCGTGACGCGATCCGGACTCGCGCCGGCGGCGGGATTCCGGATCTACTTCGGCATCTTGTTCGCCGCATTGGTCGGTGTGAGCATTCTTGTCACTCGCCTGCCGGATATTGGTGCGTACTCGATCATGAACACGATCTCGGTCCTGTTCTCGCCGCGCGATCTCCGGTCGATTCGAATCCTTCGGCGTCTCGGGAAGACGCGTAGCGTCGAGGACGAACAGCGGATCATCCGTGCGCTCGGCCGAACACCGTCGGCGATGGCGGTCGACGACTTACTTACAAGACTGAAGTCTCCGAGTTTCTCGGTGCGCGCTGAAGCCCTGACCGCGCTCCGCCTTCATCCGATCAACCGCACGGTTTCGCAAGCTCTGATACACGAAGTGCTCGAACACCACTTCACAACCGCGTATATGGCGGCAGAGACGATCGGCGCCAAAAAAATCCACGAGGCGATTCCGGCACTCCGAGCCGCGTTGGACTCGGACGACTTCATGTTGTGCGGGAAGGCTATGGTCGCTCTGGCCGAACTCAAAGACCGCGAAAGCCTCGGGAAAATCCGGGAACTCTTCGCGACAAGCGTCAACCCTCGGGTGATAATCCATTGCGCTCGCTCGTTCGTGGTATTCGGAGACACCGAATCGATTTCCGTCCTGCTCGAAAAACTCGAACCACGAATTGCACCGTTTGTGCGCGACGAGATAGTCTTGGCCGTCGCCGAAATCCTTGGTATCGGCCCGGATTTCTACCCGTTGTACGTCCTTTTTATAGAACGGCACCTTGCCGGTATCGCCGAGTTGCTCGACCGCGTGAACGGCGCGCCGCCGGACTTCCGGCTGCTGGTCCAGGAGAGTGCGGGCGAACCGACCATTTTCGTAGACACGGCGCGCCGCGTATTTGAGGCTCACCGGATATCGCTGCCGTCAATCGATTTGTCGCAAACGATCCTGTCGGCACTCGAGAACGACACGATTCTGGGCCTCGTCCGATTCCGATTTCTGGTCGCTGCCATTGCGGTGCTACTGCGCGATCGATAATCTCATCCACGCGTACCGCTGTCCGGCACGAGGAGCGTGAAACATGCCGAAAAACATTCTTTTCATAATCATCGACCAACTCCGCGCCGACAGCATAGGCGCTGCGGGAAATCGCGTCGTCAAGACGCCGAACCTCGATCGCCTTGCGGCCGAGGGTGTCTCGTTCAAGAACTGCTATTGCCAGACCGCGCCGTGCGGTCCAAGCCGAATGTCCATTTACACGGGCCGATACGCGTGCTCGACGCGCGCGACGAACAACCAGGTTCCGCTACGCGACGCGGAGGAGAACTGGGGCTTTGCACTGCGAGAGGCCGGGTACTCCCCGGGCCTGATCGGGTACAACGACTACGCGATCGATCCGGCGCTGTTCGCCGACGACGATCCGCGACACGACCGCCTGTCGTACGACAATGTCCTGCCCGGATTCGACCGTGTATACTACCACGAGTACGACAGCGACGAGTACTTCTCGTGGCTTCGCTCGCTCGGGTACCCCGAAGACCTGCTCTCGCACGCGGCGATCCATCGACCGGCCGTTCCGGCCGACGGCCCCGGCGAGCACCTCGCGTGTTTCTACCCGGCGCGGTACAAGCGCGAGCATAGCGAGTGCCGGTATCTCACGCAGCGCGCGCTCGAGTTCATCGAAACATGGGGAAATACCGCGGAGAATGAGAAAGGCTGGGTTCTGAGTCTGAACTACATCAAACCTCATCCGCCGAACGTCAACTGCGAGCCGTACCGCTCGATGTACGATCCGGCGGATATGCCGGACGCCGCCCGATGGCCCATCGAGCTCGCACACAGGCATCCTTACATTCGATCCGCCGTCGGCGCCGGAGCGCATGTC